>NZ_JAGJEE010000007.1:0-219322 GCF_018100885.1 Pseudoalteromonas sp. MMG013
TAAAAAAACACTGACGTTTATTTTTATATAAAGACCTTATCCAGTATTTTCTGAAAAAGTTTAGAAAAAATTTAAATATTTTTTTATTTACGTTTTTTACCTATGAATAAACATAATTATCTTGAAGCTTCAGAGTAAGGGAATTAGCATATGGGCATTAACAGAACAAATTTGACTTTTATGACTACCTCACTGCAAAATGGCAATTCTATCGAAGCAATATTAAATGACTTACTCCCTACATTTAATCATATGCATATTGACGAGCGTTTCACTAAACTAAACCAAGCGATCGCATCTCACCCGAAAAGTACTGAACTTTATTTTTTACTGGCATCGCACTATGTGGAAACTCAGGAGAATGATCAAGCAATCAGCGCATTTGAACGTAGCCTAGAACTCGACCCAAATAATTTAATTGCACGATATCAAGTTACATTTCTAGCACTCATGTTAAATCATGAAGCACTCTTCTTAACCCACTCCGACATACTTTTAACGATAGAGAAAACATCGCATTTCTATCACTTTACTATTGGGCTACGTGAGTTTGCTGCTGGAAATTTCAAAGACGCTATTACTCACTTTGAGCATGGCTTAAGTTTAAATAGTACAAATGCATCTTTGCATGAAAATATTAAACAGCTCATTGAATTGGCTAAAGGTGAAGAAACACCACTAGCAAATAACATCATGGAAAATGTAGAGCCTGATGATGCACTCAATTCATCGAACAACTCTATTTTGCTTGATATTTACAATAAACAATCTCATTAATAAAAATTTCCGAACAACAAAAAATATGTGGTGGTATGAAAGTATACCGCCTTATTCTTTAATATGACTTTCGTTTTCGCATTGTTCTATCAAGCTCTCACATTACATAACTGCCACAGCTTTATAACCCTATTATTCTTACCATTATTAAATGTTACGTGGAAATATTCCCATAAATTGATGCACATCACGCTACGGCTCATGTTTTCTCCTAATGCGCATTTTTTCATAACTAAAGCAATGAGCACACCTAGCGATAATGCCCCTAGTACATTTATTGTGAGCACAAATGCGTAGGTGTATCCACCTTTAAGATTTACAACATATTAATTAAAGTGAGCGCGCTTATTTCAACCTGTTTTTAAAATACTTGCTTACAAAACAGTAAATTGCCTTTAATGCAACTAAGCCGTACCATTAATTGAAAAATAACAATGAAAACAGGATATTTGAATGAAAAACACCATGCTTTATTTTTTCAAGCTGAGTTTTACCACCTTAATATTTCTTTGTTCGCACTCTTTTGTTCATGCAAATGAATCAATTCGCGACTTCGTAAATAGCAATATCAATATTATCGATGGTCGCTTTGATCGATACAATTATTACCAAGGCACACACCCTGATGGACGAAAAATCGATCCTTTTGACAAAAGTATCGCTTGGCAAAGCACCAGAAAATTCACAGGGTCATGGTATGGGATAGCTTGGGATGACGCTAACTTCGCTAATTTAAAATATGCAGGCCCTTCAACCACAGGAGGCGTCAAGTCAGCCCCTATGGCGGTAAAAAAAGGAAGTAAAACTTACTTTGTCATTAATGGTTCTTCTGAACTGTATCCAGAACATCAGCAACCACATAGCCGCATGGTCGCTTATTCTAGCCTAGCAGTCATGGTTGCATCATACGATAACAACACAGGTAAAGTCTCAGCCCCGGTGACTGTTCATGTTAAAGGCACAGGGGACGGGCATGATAATGCCGTGATTAATATAGATGACCAAGGTCACTTATATGTATTTGTTTCAGGGCGAGGCCGCGTGCGAGGTGGCTTAATATATAGAAGTAACCGTGCAATTAACGACCCTTCTGGTCTACCATTAGAAGGTGGCTTTAAAATCGTTTATTCCGATAAGTTTCAACAAAAAGACTTTTGCGAAACAGGCCTTACAAAAACTTGTCAACATCGTGAAAATAACTACCTAGGATTCACCTACCCTCAAGTATGGTGGATTGAATCAAAGAAAAAGTTTTTAATGGTTCATACTCGTTATGTTGGTGTACATAATTCGCAAAACAATAACAATTGGATAGCGGGCGACCCTAACTATATCCGTGCTACATACACGTCTTGGATCACACCGCAAGGCAGTGATACCGTCAAGTTTACGACTCCCAGAGAGTTAATTGCTTTAACAAAAAAAAGCTACCCGAATTCTACGCCACAAAGCCATTACTTTGCTAAAGGCCACTACAATGTCAGTAAAGAAAACAATGGTTCTGTCGCAATAGCATTTAATGTGCATCTACGAGACAGTAATCCAAAGCAATACTCCCCTTCAGATAACAGAACAAATTTATATTTTATGTACACCAACGATGGTGACACGTGGTACAACCATAATAACGAGCTGATACTCTCCGAAAACGACTCAATTAATGAAACAGCTGAACTTAAGCGCTTTGAAGTGAAAGAGTATCAAAGCATAGAAAACAACCATTCAACCGAGTCATGGTGTAGTGAACAAACGAATAGTTACTCCACGGTATGCCGCCGAGTTTACCTGAAAGATCTTGATTTCAGAGTCGATAATCAAGGGAAGCTGGATCGCGCAGAGCTACTTGTTGCAGGTAATAGCAGTACTACATATGGCCCTCACCCGAGTAAATTCATTGCTGATCAATACGTGTACACCAGTCGCTTTTCTTTATCTGACTCACAATGGCTTGAAGAAAGAGTAACAAACCGATTTGCTAACGAGAGTAATGGCGCAATGTTATCTGGTTGGCCCAAGATAGATCATAACTATTCGTCTGGCGCCATTAAAATAGCTGGTAACAGTGTTAAAATTGCAGTGCCAATTGCCTCACACAAGGATGGCTTTGCCGGCGGAGAACGTATTGCTTTATTGAATAATCCTAATGGTGAATTAGGTAACTGGCAATCACCTATTTATACCGATAACTATAAAGATCCAGGTTACAGTGACAACAATGTCAGAGCAGTTCATCACGCTGACGGAACAAGCGGTGTCGACTTACTATGGAGCCGAGGTTTAGCTACGGGGCCGAACCCAGATGGCAGCGCGTCGCAAATATATATTGGTGACTGGTCGGCTAACAAAGCGATGTTACCACAAACAGATATTGCACTTAGTGGGCAACAGCTTATATTAGCAACACAAGACATGAACCTTAACAATGATCAAGGATGCCATTCACAATCTGGCACAGAACAGGTTGGCAACAAGTGCGTCAAAACACAACGTGCTTATTTTAAGTGTGCCGATGGTTCGAATCAAACTTACGGCCTAGCCTGTCCGCAAGCTAGCACCAGTAATACATACAGTGCCCATAATGGCCTATATTATTGCCGCAAACCTGCAGTTATGAGCAATACAAATGGTCAATGGCGTTGTGACGTTGACTTACCGAAAGATTCAATTACTGAACGTAATTTGAAAGAATATGCATATACTTGTAATACGAACAGTGATGGTAAAGTACATTGTCAGCGAGGACTAGAGTACTCAGAAAAGTACTACTGTGGCGATGGATTTTCAATCGTAAACTATCATCAATGTGGTAAAACATATACACCTAGATTTACCAAAGCGTGTGCAAACCAAAATGCCACCATAGTAGGTGAGTATTGTTTAATACCGTAAACGATTAAAAATAATGTATGGCGGTATAAACACATACCGCCATCACAATCTCTACTTTAGCTGCTCACTGACCAACGGATAGTGATCCCACACTTGTTTATCTGCTAACGAGCGCACCAGTTTGATGTATTCAGCATGTGTCCAAGCTAATGGCGTAGCAGAGTTAGTGCCTTCACCAAATTTGTAACCGTGCGGGTTAACCCCCACATTATCCCAAACTTGTTCTGGCAGCATCATGCCTTCATTCGCAAATAGCTCCATGCCTTTAACATAAGTGTGCTTGATGTTGTCGACTGTTTTAGCGTTCAATGTGTTGTTTTGAACCGCAAGTGCAATATCATAATGACCGCGTTCACCGGTAAAAAATGGCCAAACTCGACCACGTTGACCAGCGGTATTATTGCCAGCTTCTGCGTAATTTGTACCGCTAATTTTGTCTTCGCCGTAACCATCATTGCCATAGCGACGATAACCTGGATACGTGCCTGACTCGCCTTCAAAGGTAAAACTGTATTTTACTCTCAGCGCATCAATCATGGTTTCGTCATCATATTCTGGCAATGTCGCTACAATACTGGGGGCATCAGCTGAGCGTACACCATAGCGTACTAATTCTAAAAATCCGCCATCAATAATGGCTTTTTTATTCATGCCAGCTCGGCCATTATTACTGTTTATCTTGCTGTTGCTGCTTGGGTTTGAATCTTGCCCAATGCGGAAGAAGTACTGTCCATCCGAAGCTTGGCTATTGCCCTGTTCCGCAAGCACACCTTCATGGGTAAACATTAAAGACTCAACTTGCATATCGTACTTACGTGCCGTCTCTAAATATCGCTGGGCAGCCGCCATATCACCACTGCGTTTTGCGATATCAGAGGCAGTGACTAAGCCTGATATAATCGCTGCTGTGGTAGAAGGTGAATAGCCACTTTGCTCTTCCCAACGTTCTTGCTGTGTTGCAGGCGGCGTAATTTGCGTATCATTCCATAAGATTTTAGCCTTACCTCCTTCCACCAAAAACTCGGCTGCCGGTTTCAGCATTTTCTTATACCAATATTGTAACTCTTCATCACTGAGTACATTCGCTTGATGCAGTTTCCACGCCAGCATAATCGGCATTGCTGTTTGATCTAACTGTACCCCTACCCACTCTAGCACGCCATCCACATGGGTTTTTTGTAAAAACCACCCGATGTCGCCTTGATTGCCCGGTGTTTGGGCACTCACTTGCACTTTCTCTAAGTATTCAAATGCCGTTTTAGCCGTATCTGCATCGCCCATAGCCATAAATGCCATGGCCACTTGGTAAAAGTCTCTTACCCATACAGCTTTGTAACCAGTGTGGCCTTTAATGGCTGGCACGGTGTCGCCCCAAGGGTTCGAGAGGGATGCAATCAGTGCCCCTGCATGGGTTTTATCTTCTTGTGCTTTTAACACCAAAGCACTGGTATACAAGAGCTTGCCTTTATCTGCGCTATAATTCGACAAACGCGTTATGGGTGACAGTGAGGCGATATAATCTTCCCAGCCAATAGCGTTACCCTTACCATTGTATGTATCTAATACCGCTTGATAGCCTTTGGATAACGTCTGCTTAGCCTGTATTGCACTGGCCGTTTGTGAATCAGCAAAGCTCAGTACCAAATCAAAGGTCGCTGTGTTTTTTACCGCTCCTAAATCTGCCAGCATACTGACATTGCCACTGAGAGCGCCTGTCGATGTGTACGTTTGTGCCATTTTTTGCTGCTGTTGCAGTGCACTTAAATTATCACTTTGCCCAGTAAAGCCCACTGATGCTGCACGAAACCCATTTTTAGCTTGCAGTGTTAGATAGTGTTCGCCTTCAAACGCCACCAGCCCGTGCTCAGTGACTTTTGCGCTGTCTCCCACGCCATTATTATTGATGTATGGGTTGGCTGACACATAGGCATGTAACTTAGATAAATGCGTTTTTACAATGCCTCTAACAAATAAGCTTTGTCCTTCAGAGTCTGTAAATACATGCTTTTCCAATGTAAAGCGGCCTTGCTTATCGGCACTGGTAATTTTGTAGGCCAATGACAACGGCCGCCCTTGTGCATCTTTATATAAATAATCTACCGACACATCCAGTGCATCAACATGACTTTCTTGCACCGTAAACGCCGTACCCGAGCTGTCAATTCCGGTGACAATAAACTGCATATCTTTAAGCTGCGCTTGATGAATTAACCCAAACATGGTTTCAGTGATCATCCCCTGTGCAATAGAAAACCACACTTTTGATACCTCTGTGGTCGCCGCACTATCACTATATTGGCCGTCTAAATACGTTTCGTAGGATGTACCAATGCCGGTTTTGCCTGCGTATGCCCAATAAGGGGTATCACCTGGCGCACCTGGGGCTACATTTTGCGTCGTCAGTTGGTTGTCTGCATGTTGGCAACCCACTAATCCACCGGCCAGCATGGCACTGGTAACGATGGCAATCGCACGCTTGCTAAATTGTTTCATGATATTCCTCTAAGCTATTGTTGTTTTTATACGCAGTACTGATACGGCAGCCAGTAAGAATGACACACCGCCAATGAGCAAGGCATAAATAGGCTGATTTTCAAAAAGTTGTCGAAGGATAAGCCCTAAAATACTGGCCGCAAGTAATTGGGGAATGACAATAAAAAAGTTAAATATCCCCATAAATACGCCCATTTTATGGCTCGGCAGCGAATTACTTAACATGGCATAAGGCAATGACAAAATAGAGGCCCATGCAAAACCAATCCCAACCATAGGCAACCACAATAAGGTCGGGTCCGTAATGAATAAAAAACTGATTAAGGCAATCGCCCCCAACACCAAGTTCAGTGCATGCGCGCCTTTTAAGCCAATGCGTTTAACCATCATCGGAATACATATCGCCGCCAATGCCGCAAAACCATTGTAGGCAGCAAATAACACCCCGACCCAATCAGCGCCATTATTGTATGCTTGGCTGGTGGTATCTGTTGTGCCGTAATGAAAACTGGTTACCGCAGACGTGGTGTAAATCCACATTGCAAATAATGAAAACCAACTAAAAAACTGCACTACTGCCAGTTGACGCATGGTGTTTGGCATTGTAAACACATCATAAATAACCTGATAAAACCCACCTGCGATCCGATTTTTGTTTTGTAATACACCCGCAATCAGTTGCACTAATGCAAAACTCAGTAATAGCCCAGCTAATAAGTACAGCTCTTTCTCTAATTCAAACGTCGCCACCGATGACAGTAAAACACCACCCATAACCCCAAAAATTAAAGCACCTTTAGCAAAGTTAATGACTTTTAGCGACGAATTCTGAGTTGATTGCTGTTTGGCTGGTGTATCAAACCTTGCTAACTCAGTAGGGCTATATTCTCTGGTTTTCAGGATGGTCCACATAACGGCAATAAATAAAATGGCGCCACCAAAATAAAATGCGTATTTAACTGACTCTGGTATTTGTCCTGCTGGTGCCGTATTGCTTACACCAAACCAATTCGTCATCATCCACGGCAGCGCAGAAGCTACCACCGCGCCCACACCAATGAAAAAGCTTTGCATCGAATAACCCGAAGCACGCTGCTTCTCATTTAAGTTATCACCTACCAGAGCACGAAAGGGTTCCATAGTGACATTAATTGATGCATCCATGATCCAAAGCACGCCAGCTGCAATCCACAGTGTTGGCGAGTTGGGCATTACCAATAACGACAAGGTAGTAAGTATTGCCCCATATAAAAAGAAAGGTCTACGCCGACCCAGTTTGCCCCACGTTTTATCACTCCAATAACCTATTATGGGTTGTACGATCAATCCTGTGAGTGGCGCTGCAACCCATAAAATAGGGATTTCATCAACCGATGCGCCCAATGTTTGAAAAATACGACTCACATTGCCGTTTTGCAGTGCGAAACCAAATTGGATCCCTAAAAATCCAAAACACATATTCCATATCTGCCAAAAACTTAAATCGGGTTTTTGTTGTTGCATGGCTAATCCTCTTTTTGGTAAACCACGCTTTCACGCGGTGCTAACGTCACTGTAATATGCCCTGTCGCATCAACTTGACTATTTGCATGTGCTTTTAATAAATCTGTCACCGGTAAACCTTCTCGGCTTTGCCAACTTACTGGCAGCTTAACTGTCACCGTATGATTTTGCTTGGCATCAAAATTACTGACCACCAGCAATTGCTGTTGTGCGTGCTCTCGGGTAAACGCCATAACACGTTGACGCGCTGTATCACTAGCTGTTTGTAATGACACTTGCCCAAGCTGTCCGTGAGCAACCGCAGGTGCTTTATTTAACGACATCAAGATCTCATAGAATTGACGTAACGCGCGTTGCTCATCAGACAACATCTCCCCATCAAACGCACCATTGTTCATCCAAGCTTGATGTGCTGGTACGCCAACATAATCAAAAATACTGGTTCTACTTGGCTGACCAAAGCCCGCATTTTCTGAGCCATCTTCACCAACAGTTTGACCAAAATACAGCATACTGGGCGACTGGCTTATTAAATGCGATACCACCATAGCGGGTTTTCCCATGTGCGCATCGCCCACAAATTCAGGACTTGCTATACGTTGCTCATCATGGTTTTCTAAAAAATGCAGCATATGGGGCGCTATATCTTGCACACTGCGATGTGCTGATATCACTTGTTTCGCACTGCCTGTTTGTTGCATCAGCGCCTTTAAGCTGTCGTAAAAACCCACTTTGTCATACAGGTAATCCATTTTACCTTGTTGAATATAAGGTCGGTATAAAGTTGGGTTATACACCTCCGCTAACAAAAAGGCATTCGGATTTTTGATTTTAATGGAGGAGTTTAAAAAGCTCCAAAATTCAACTGGCACCATTTCAGCCATATCATAACGGAAACCATCAACACCTTGCTCTAACCAAAAGTACACGATCTCCCTAAACTTATACCAACTACTCGGTAAGCGATGTTGCTGCCAAAACGCATAGTGCTCAGCAGTACTTTTGTGCGCAAAGTCATCTGGTAGGGTCGGAAAATCATAGCTACCATCAGGTTTTACGCCATAATTAACTTTAACGGTTTCATACCAATCATTGATATCTGGTTGTGCAGCGCGTGCGCCGTTACCTGTCCACTTCGCAGGGTACTCATTAAACTGACCATCAGCTAATGCATGCGCTTGTCCCCCAAGAGGCTGATACTCTGAACTGAGAGGCACTGAGAATGCCTCATTTGTGACGTAATAAAAATTATTATCCCGCGCATATGCCACACTGGTATCGTCATTTTCGCCAAAGTTAGTCACGCCTTCTGGCATAGAGATTGAATGGTAATTACGTGCCACATGGTTTGGCACAATATCGATAACCACTTTCATCCCCGCCTGATGTGTACGCGTAATTAACTGTGAGAACTCCTGTAGTCGATGCTGCGGATCTTGTGCTAAGTCAGGGTTCACATTGTAATAATCTTTAATGGCATAAGGTGAACCGGCACGCCCTTTAACCACATCTGGGTCGTCACTTGTTATGCCATTTACACTTTCTGGTAATACAACTGCGTGATGCAATACTCCGGTATACCACATATGCGTGACGCCCAGCGTTTTAATTGCTTGTAACGCTTTTGGGGTAAAGTCATTGAATTTACCTACGCCATTCTCAGCGGCCGAGCCCCAAGGAATGTTTGCAGTATTGGTATTGCCAAATAAGCGTGTGAATACCTGATAGACAACAGGTTTCTCTGGCATATGTGAATCAACGGGTATAGCTTGCTGAGGCAACAGTGTTGGCTTAACGTGCGCCTGTTGCTGCGAGCAAGCAGCCAATGTTAAACAGCCCAACATCGAGCTGAATACCACGGTTAAATGTGTCGGCAAACTTAAAAATTTATTTCTTATCATAATTATTTCATTATTATTAAGCATCTATTGCAGTCTACATTGCCATGTACGCTAGATTGAACCACTTGCATACGTATTCAGCACATCTATTCATCTATCAGTATGCTTAATGTGTATTAACTGTGCTGAATGCGCCGGTATGCTCCTCATTTCATTCAACCTGATTGGCTTTTGTGTTAATAACTCGTGCCCAGTGTGACTGCCTTTTGTCACTTCTTGAAAACGCACAGGGTCAACCGTGACAGCACGACCTTGTTTGTTTAACAACACCAAAATTGTGTCTGTCGCGTTGCTTCGTGCATAGCTATAAATACCGTCAAATGGACTAAAGTGAATTAATTTCCCCTCGGCTAATACCGTATTACTGTTACGTATTTGAAGTAACTGACGAACATAGTTTTGCATCGATTTTTGACGTTCAGTAAGCCCTATCTGTGTTTTCGCATCTTGAGTTTGCCCAGCAAATCCGCCTGGAAAATCAATACGAATATCCCCGTGATCATTTGAGCCTGTGTTATCTAACAACACCTCAGTACCATAATAGATTTGTGGGATGCCACGCGTTGTGAGTAACAAGGTTATTGCCAGCTTAGTTTTCGCTAAATCTTGCCCAAGTTCAGTATAAACACGGCTCATATCGTGGTTGTCGGCAAAAATTAGTAAATTATTCGGATTTGCATATAAAAAATCATTCGCGAGTGATTGATACACTCTCACCCACCCCGTATTCCAAGATTCCGGTTCATTCAGTGCTTTTATCAATGCCTCTTGTAATGAAAAATCCATCACGCTTGGTAACGCCGAACGATAACCATCTCTATTTACTTTGCCCGCTTGCCAATAAGATGCAATGGCTGGGTCCGCTGACCACTCTTCACCGACAATGTTAAACTCAGGATACTCATTCATTATTCTGCGTGTCCATTGTGCTAAAAACGCTTTATCTGAATAAGAGTAAGTATCGACCCGAATACCACTTAAGTTAGCTGTTTCAATCCACCAGATTGCATGTTGGATCAAGTAATTCGCTAAGAGTGGTTGGCGCTGATTTAAATCCGGCATGGTTGGAACAAACCAGCCATCCGTAAATTGCTTTTTATCATACTCACTGGCATTTGGGTCTTGAATCGTCTGCCTTGCGTGACTTGTTGAGCTAAATTTTCCGCCAAAGTTCAACCAATCGTTGGTCGGAGGGTCACCCACCCACCAATGCTCTGAACCGGAGTGATTTAATACCATGTCCATGATCAACCCTAGGCCTTTTTCTCGAGCTTGAACACTCAGCTCAATATAATCGTCGGTACTGCCCATTCGTTCATCAATACGATAAAAATCCGTGATTGCATAACCATGGTAAGAGTAGCTTGGCATGTCATTTTCACGTACCGGTGTTAACCACAACTGGCTAAACCCCATCGTCTGTAAATAATCTAAATGGCCGATAATGCCCTGTAAATCTCCGCCATGGCGACCACCACGGCTTTGAGGATCAGCGGCCTCTCGCATTCCCAGTAGTGTGTCATTTTTTATGTCGCCATTTGCAAAACGATCTGGGTTAATTAAGTAAATAACATCTTTACTGCTAAACCCTTTACGCTGTGCACTGTTGTCAGCTCGCGGGTATAAAGGATACGTAACTTCATACGACTTACCCTTTAATTGGTACGTAAAGTGCAGCTCACC
Source organism: Pseudoalteromonas sp. MMG013 (assembly GCF_018100885.1). Classification (NCBI taxonomy): domain Bacteria; kingdom Pseudomonadati; phylum Pseudomonadota; class Gammaproteobacteria; order Alteromonadales; family Pseudoalteromonadaceae; genus Pseudoalteromonas; species Pseudoalteromonas sp. MMG013. The sequence continues at coordinate 11,247 of NZ_JAGJEE010000007.1, forward strand.
AGAACGTGCTTGCGGACTGACTTCAACATTTAAAAATGCATAGTTGTTACTGTCCCCACGACTAACCCCTACCAGCGACACACCTTGATATGGAATCAGTTGCCAGTTGGCCTGCTTGATATTAGGTTCACGTACTAATATCTGTAACGATTGATGTGCCATCCCTGTCCACCAATTTTGTGGCTCAAATACCAAAGCCTGGACATTACGGCTTGTAAAACTCAATGCCAACAAAACACTGGCGATAACTAACAAATGTTGCTTCATGAGATCCTCAATTTATTCTTTTTGTAATGATGCTAAAAACGCATCATGTGTTGGCAGTGATGCAACCGTTGCATCAATTAACGTTTTTAAATTAACAAGCAACTCATTTCGTTGCTGAGCACTCAAGCTATCTATCAGTGGGTGTTGTTGCTCGGGTATCAGACCTTGCCCTATCATCACTTGTTGCCAAGCCATTTCTGCAAATAGCGCATCAGCTTGGTGAGGTAATACGCCCGACTCTTTAAATAGCGCAATTCTGTGTTTTAAGCGCTCAGGAATCGCCATTCCTGAACACAAACGCCAAAAGTCACTATCGGCTCGGTCGTTAAGCTTGTAATGCAAGATAATAAAATCTCGAATTTGCTCAAGCTCTTGTCCTGTTTCACGATTAAACTGCTCAACGCTGCTTTGATTTATGTTGCCTTGGGGGAAAAGCTTCAATAAACGCACGGCTGCGGTTTGAATTAAATGAATGCTGGTCGATTCAAGTGGCTCTAAAAAGCCACTTGAAAGGCCTATGGCAACCACATTTTTATGCCACGGTGTCAATCGCTTACCTGTCCGAAAACGGATCACTTTAGGGCTCCCTAATACCTCTCCTGATACGTTTTCTAACAACGTTGCTTTTGCGCTTTCATCACTCATATGTTTACTTGAATAAACAATGCCATTACCCACTCGGTGCTGTAACGGTATTCGCCACTGCCAACCAGCACGGTGCACAGTAGAACGCGTAAAGGGTTCAATTTTTTCACTATCATGCGTACTTTGTACCGCCATCGCTCTATCGCATGGCAACCAGTGAGACCAATCTTCAAATCCACAGTTGAGTGTTTTCTCAATCAGCAAAGCCTGCATGCCGGTACAATCAACAAATACGTCTCCTGACACTTGCTGACCATCAGTTAATGTTAACTGCTCTACAAACCCAGTTTCTGTAGCGATACCCACTGAATCCACCGTACCTTCAATTCGAGTCACCCCCATACTTTGCGCATGCTGGCTTAAAAACTGTGCATATAAATGCGCATCGAAATGATAGGCATACGACAAGCCCTTTAGTCGTGTATTCGGTATGTTTTGTAATTTGGCAAATTTATGCTGTTTCGCTGCTTGGTAATTCAGGGAGAAATCCCAAAAATCATGTTTATTTCCCAGCGCTTTAGCGGCTAACCAATGATGATAGAAATCGCAAAATGGAAAATCCTTGCCGATATTGCCAAACGCATGCATATAACTGGGTTTAGTTTTGCTCCAGCCTTCAAACTGGATCCCTAATTTAATGGTCGCTTTCGTGGCTTGTATAAATGTATTTTCATCAATACCCAGCGCCCCATTAAATGGCAAAATAGGCGGGATGGTTGCTTCGCCTACGCCGACGGATGCAATATTGTCAGACTCTATCAAGATAATATTAAGTTGCTTACCCATCACTTTTGCAAATAAGCTCGCTGTAAGCCAACCTGCTGTACCACCGCCCACAATCGTCAGTGTTTGTCGTGTTTGACTCTCCATTAACTTATACTCCAAAACGATTTGTCTACCATACCTTATGCTCAGCCCAACTAAACGCTTACTAAAAAGCCCTTGCTGCATACACAACAAGGGCTTTCACTCTATTTGCAATTTAATGCTTGATTAAAATTTGTAGCTAAAGCCCACTAAATAAGTACGGCCATAGTCTTGGTAGTCACGTACTTGTAATGCATTGTCACCAGAGAGCGCTGTAAATGGTTCTTCAGTAATATTCTGTACTTGTATACTAACCGACAACCCAGCCAACTCGTCGAATCCGCCTTCAGCAAAATCGTAGCCTAACTGCGCATCCCAAATCGTTTCACCTAAAATATCAACTTGAACAGTATCAAAGCCTAGTCCATATACGTCGCCTTTAAAATCACTGCGTTTACGCATACTTGTTCTTGCTTGGAAACCGTGGTTTTCATAGTAAAGTGTGAAGCTTTGTATGCGGTCCGATAGACCCGGCAGATCATATTCATTCCCATTTTGGTCATCAATATCAGACTTAACACTCGTATGACTTGCCATCAAACCAAAACCCTCAAGGCTGTCATGGAAAAGGTTAAATGGTAACGTTAAGGCCAGTTCATAACCCCATAAATCTCCGCCACCACCATTGACCTTACCTGAACCACTACCCGTTGAGTTTGGCGGTAACTCTCCTGAGATAGGATCTACTACCCCTGTCATGTCTATTTCGTATGTTCCGTCAAATATCCACTGCTTTAAATCTTTTTGGAATACGGCAACAGAGAAATAACCTTCAGCACTAAAGTAGTTCTCATAAGTTAAATCCAAACCCACCGATTCTTTCGGCTCAAGTGTGGGATTACCACCACTGACTTCCCAATAGTTTCCATTTTCATCGGGTCTTTGGTTATATTTGGCATTGACCGACGCGTTCATTTCATCCAAACGCGGTCGAGAAATCGTTTTTGCCACACCAAAGCGAATCGTTTGAGTTTCATCAAGTGCCAATGACAAATTCAAGCTTGGTAATAAATGAGAATAATCATGCTCAACCATGGTTGGTGACGTCACTACCTTGCCATCGACACTGTTAAAGGCATTACCTTTACCCGTTTGTTTTGTCTTGACATAGCGCAAGCCAGCGTTTCCTGTTAGAGGCAACCCTGCAACTTCGGCATCTATATTTGCTTGAATATAAGCGGCAGTTACTTCTTCCTCCACAGACCAAGACTTCGTTGCATGGCTCGGATTGGTTAAGCTTTCTGCGAGTAAATCAAATTTGCCATCAGCAACCATACGACGTGAGTCATACGCAATCATATTACCCATACCAATAAAGTCTAAATTGGCAGTACCTAATCGATACCCCTCTGGTACAGACATCATGCCAGGGTTATTGGGGTAAGAAAATTCTCCTGAAGTCATAAAATAGCCTTCAGATACTTTTGTTTTCTCTCGCTCTCGACGTGAGATACCAAACTCTACACTATTGATATAATCATTTTCCAGCGCTTGCTTAGCGGCAAATTTCAACGCATTCAATTCATCATCAACCGTTGGCGCATTAATAAAACCATCTTGCAGTTGATTTTCGTATTCAGTGCCTACAACACCATATTTTTCGTTCAGAGCTGAACTCCAACCCCATGACAATGGGCCACCTATTTGAATTAAGTTATAATCACCATAATCTAACTGGTGTGAAAATTGCGCCCCAGTATTGCTGCCTGAAAATGTATAACCTAGGTTGTCTGCAACGCCTCTATCATCTCCTCGTCCAGTACCTGAATAGCTTTCTAAGCTCCAAACTTTACGTTCAACACTCGAGTGGCTTGCATCAAACTCAAATGACAGTGTTTCACTAACGTCGTATTTTGCATTAAAGCCAAATGAAGTCAGTTCCGCGTCTCGATCTTCATAATCGTTACGAACAACCACTCGCTGACCTTGTGTCACGGCACTATTAACAAAGCCTGAATTGGTATCAATAGTAGCACTTGACGCAGGAATTGAGCCTTGTCCCCATGCAAATGGGATCTCAATACCTCTGAGAATTTTTTCATCTTTGTAGTCAACATAAAGCGCATCAAATACCATCGACAATTTATCGCTCGGTGCCGCTTCAAGTACAAACATGGCAGAATCACGTTCAAGGGTCGATGAACGTACAAAAGGCTTTGCTCCGCCTAAAATAGAATAATTTTTACCGTCCGTACCTTCAAACTCAGGGTAACCCCATGCATTCCAACGTTTTTCCTGATTTGGCGAAGTCATCGTAGATAATGCAACGGCCACCCCAATCGTATCGTCTGCAAATTTGTCTATGTAGGATACCGTCCCTCTAAATCCATCATCGTTACCGTCTGGGTTTAGCTTTTCAAAACTGGTTTGCTCATACTGACCATTAACCTGTATAACTCGTTCATCAACGCTTAACGGCTTAACCGTTTGCATATCTATAACGCCTGCTATTCCTTCAGCCTCTAAGCGTGCACTGGGCGTTTTGTATACGGTTACGCCACTCATGATCTCTGATGGATACAAATCAAATTCAACACCACGGTTATCTGAAATTGACACTTGCTCACGGCCATTAAACGTGGTCGCACTTTCATTCTCACCAAAACCGCGAATGCTTACTTTACTCGCACGGCCATCAAGACGCTGTGCTGTTAACCCTGGTAATCGTGCTATTGACTCTGCAATAGAAGAATCTGGTAATTTCCCTATGTCTTCAGCTGAAATGGATTCAACAACTTCTGAAGAGAAGCGTTTGGTATTGATAGATTCAATTACACTTGCTCTAAAGCCTTTAACTTCGATAACTTCGACTTTTTTATCTGAATCGATTTTCTTTTCTTGCGCTGCATAAGCAGTATGAGAAACAACCCCCGCTCCAATAAGAGCCAGCGTTAACATACTTGGTTTGAACATAGACATAGTGTTTTATCCCAATTACCCAATTTTTATTGCCAGAGTATATGCCGTGATAGATGTTTGGTTATTGTCAAACAGACTTATCTCTAACTTCTTTTGTTGTCAGGATGAATAGTAGCGCTCTCTTAATTTCATAAACAACTTTATGCATACGTATTCAAAGGGAGTGCCCCCGTAACATGTTTACATTTCCATCACATAAAACACAGCTAAACCAATGTATTATATAGGTATAATACATATTGCACGCCTTACTATATTATCACAGCTATTTTCCTCATTTTTACAAAAAACTTAACGTTAAACCACACAAAACGTCATACTTTTCACCTAAAATCAAACACGAACAACTGATATTAATTGATTTTGTTAATTGGTATTACCAAAATATCATTCTATTTCGCTGCTATATCAATACTTATAAAACAAGGCGATAATCTAGGCAACTAATTGGTAAACTTCCCTAACAAATTAGCACTCGTCACAGTATGCGCCTTTTTCGTCCTGAGAGAATTCGTTATTTTTGCTGCATACGTATGCAACCTTTTTACAGCTTTTCGCGCATCACGTATGCTTTGAGCCAATATTGCACAACACTCACATTGCTTTTAATGAGTAAAACCTGAGTAAGTCGTATCGAGCACAAATTTGGAGAAAGTGCATGGCTCAAAATGAATGGTGGAAAGGCGCGGTTATTTATCAGATTTACCCTCGTAGTTTCCAAGATACAAATAATGATGGCATTGGTGATTTACAAGGGATCATTAATAAACTCGATTATGTCAAATCCTTAGGCGTTGATGCCATCTGGATATCCCCTTTTTTTAAGTCTCCTATGAAAGACTTTGGATACGACATTAGCGACTATCGCGATATTGATCCGATGTTCGGTAGCCTAGATGATTTTGATACTTTAATCGCTCAGGCACATCAACGCGACATCAAAATTATTATTGACCAAGTACTCAGCCATACCTCAAATGAACATGAGTGGTTTATACAAAGTCGTGAAAATAATCTCAACACCAAAGCAGATTGGTACGTATGGGCCGATGCAAAAGCAGATGGCAGTGCCCCTAATAATTGGTTATCTATTTTTGGCGGTTCGGCATGGCAATGGGAACCAAGACGTTGTCAGTATTACTTGCACAACTTTTTAACCGAACAACCCGACTTAAATTTCCATAACCCAGACGTTAGACAAGCGGTGTTAGACAATGTTGAGTTTTGGCTAAAAAAAGGGGTTGATGGGTTTCGACTTGATGCCATTAACTTTTGTTATCATGATGCCCAGCTCAGAGATAATCCTGCCAAACCAAAAGAATTGCGTCAAGGTCGGGGCTTTAGTGAAGACAACCCTTATGCATTTCAATATCATCACTTCAACAATACACAACCTGAAAATTTGGCATTCATGCAAGAGATCCGTCAACTACTTGACCGCTACCCCGGTGCTGTTAGTTTAGGAGAGATCTCCTCTGAAGATTCACTCAAAACCATGGCTGAGTACACCTCAGATGGTAATAAATTGCATATGGGCTATAGCTTTGAGCTGCTTACAAATGATTATAGTGCCGCATATATTCGTGAGACGGTGTCTAAGCTTGAACAAGAAATGACCCAAGGTTGGCCCTGTTGGGCATTTAGCAATCATGATGTAGAACGTGTTGCTAGTCGCTGGCATCACAGTGATAACACAGACCCTCAACAAGCAGCTATGCTGTCAGCGCTGCTGGCATCTCTGCGAGGCAGTGTCTGTGTTTATCAAGGAGAGGAGTTAGGACTTGGCGAAGCTAATGTGGCTTTTTCCGACTTACAGGACCCCTATGGCATTACCTTTTGGCCTAACTTCAAAGGCCGTGACGGATGTCGCACACCGATGCCCTGGCAAGATACAACTGAGTTTGCCGGATTTAGTACACAAGCACCTTGGTTGCCTATCGCAGCAGAACATCGCAAATTCTCAGTTGAGCAACAATTAGTGCAGCCCAATTCAACATTACACATGTTTAGTCATTTTATGGCATGGCGAAAAACAATGCCGACGCTATTGCTTGGTAGTATTGAGTTTATACACACCCCTGAGCCGATATTAGCATTTTATCGCCACAATCAAGAGGAAAGCACATTGTGTGTATTTAACTTAAGTGATGCGACCCATTCACTTAAGTTAACGCTCAACACGCCTTACATCCATGATGAACTGCCTCACAATACAGGTCAATATGGAAATGGTGAACTCTTACTGCCTCGTTTTGGCTGCTTTTTCGCAAATATTTAATCAACTTTCCTACCATATTTAAATACAAGGTGCCTTACCGCACCTTGTATTTATATCACACTACAGCATAAAGCCTTTAATCTACTTCTACACCTTTCAAACTAAACTTCTTGGTCATCCCCTGACTTGCAGGAGAGACCAACCTATATCCTAATTTTTCATAAAAAGTGGGTTCATCTGCTATCATGGATACATAAGAGCCAGTCAATACAACCGATGATAAATATGCGTCGATATAACTCATGACTTTTCGACCTAACCCTTGCCCTTGATATCTCGGGTCGACGGCGATATCCACCACCTCAAAGTTACAAGCACCATCACCTACCACTCGGCCCATCCCTATCAGGACTGAATCTTCTCTAATTGATATGCCATATAAGGAGTTAGGTAATCCTATTGTCGCAGCCTCTAATGATTTTGCTGACAACCCGGCTGTCACACGTAAAGCGCAGAACTCTTCAGGCTCTGGTACTTTTTCTTCAAATATTATTGCCATTATATAAACCCTCTTATTTTCAATAAGTAGGATACACAATGAAACTGTATAGATAAACAGTTGTTAAGTACTGGTTGTATTACATGAGCGACGATGATCAATTTAAAACCAATTTGATATGAAAATAGCAGTCTATTCTTTTCATCTTCGCGTTAAGAATGAATAGAGCCCATAATTAGCCCGCTTTACTCTGCGTTTGCCATGCTAATGTTTGCTTTAACATTATCTCTCTAAGGCGCGCTATGTTCTGTGCCTTAGCATAAAGCCACCCCTGATGAATCGTAACGCCATGAGCAAGGAGATATTGGGCTTGTGTATTGGTTTCCACCCCTTCGGCAATCAATTTTTTGTTTAGATTACCAGCCATGTCAATCATGGCGTTTAGTACTGGTGACTGCAAGTTATCTAGCCCTATTGAAGCCACAAAGCTCTGATCTATTTTAAGTAAATCAATTGAAAAGCTCTGTAGATAGTGTAAACCACTGTAGCCGGTGCCAAAGTCGTCAATCGCAATTTCAACGCCCCACCCTTTTATCATCTCAAGTATTTTCTTTACTCGTTCCTGTGAAAGAACGTCTCTTTCAGTCAGCTCTATGGTTAAAGTACTAATATCGCGACAGGCTTGTCGCAGCACCTCTAAATACCTCGAGTCCGTCAGTAAACGTCCATTTACATTAAAAGATACTTTAAACTCAGGTTGCGCGGCTAAAATAGGCCTTAACTCAATGATAGCCTGCTTAATTTGCGCGATGGAAATGTCTACAATCGCACCACTTCGCTCTGCTTCAGGAATAAATAACGCAGGACTTAGCTCTCCTTCAACGGGATGTTGCCAGCGGATCAATACTTCAACACCAATAATTCGGTCGCTCATAGCGTCAATTAAAGGCTGGTAAACATTAAACAACTCCTTTTTTAGCAAAGCTCGCTTAAGCTGCTGCTTTAATCCCAGTTGTCGTTTATCATAGTAATTCAGCAAAACGCAGACACACAACCACATTGCCACATAGAGTAAAATAAACATGCTCAATAACTGTGGATTTAAATCGTCAAACTGCACGGTATTACTACTCACAATGAGTGCTAACTCAGGTAGTGCAGACAATGGCGTTGTCATGAAATACTTTTCTGCACCATCATCAAACTTTTCTGACCCCGTATACATATGATTTAGCGGAAATAGTTTTTTATTTAAAGGTAGGCTATACAACCCATGTAAAATAATGGGTACACCGGTTTTAGCATCAACTAAAGCGACAAAATCAAACTGTGAATACTGTGCTAAATTGAGCGATCCTCTCAGCCAGGTTGAGGGCATCAGTACATTGACTTCGTATCCATCTTTTCGTGTTCTTGCCAACACAAACGCTGACATTTCTAAGTAATCACTAATTATGGGGCCATGATACCTCAGGCCTAGCGCTTTAACAGGCTCAGTCGTTTGAATCGCTGGTGCGACAACGCCAAATGAGTTGCATGCTAATAGGCCTGCTGAATTTACAATACCAATTTCACTGACAGCTGGGTTTTTAAATACGTGTTGTCGTAGTATTTTTAGCGTGTCAGGTGTGCAAGTCGTATCAATTTTTTCTGCTTCAAGTAAAAATTCGTCTACCGCTTGAATCTGTGAGTTCAGCTCAAACTGTACTTTATGCACGATATCCTGAAGATGTTGTTTCGAAGAGTGCTGTTTTTGAATATAAAGCAACGATGCAATAACCCCAAAAACACAACTACACATTATCCAAGCATAAACAACATTCGTCATTAACTTATTAAATGAGCGGCCCCCCGTTTTTGGCATATCTGTCACATCTCCACTGAAGTATCTCAAAAACGCCACCAGTGTAAGTTACAAACAAGTCATTTTTATGACTGATAAAATATCAAATCGATGGCTTTACAACTTTTATTGCACTGCTGCAAGGTATTATTGAACACCGCTAAGCTTCAAAAAGCAGATCATAGGTCCCAATATAAATTCAGCATTCAACACGCCTATAACGAACAGCTATTTACGCGACTTTCTTTACCATAAATGTCTATTAGCCAGCATAGAAATAACTAGTATTCTTTATATATTTAAGGTAAAAACCCCATTAATAACGAGATGATAATAATGCTAATTTGTATTTAATGGTTTTTGGTAGGCTGTATGAGTAAAACGCTATGTGAATGGAAAAGAAAAGAAATCGAAAGCAAGCTCACTCAATTAACCGATATTGTTTCGCCTAGTCATTATTTGTGTAAAAAATGTGCTCGTACCGCAAATGACAAAAAATACCTTTGCAAAGGCATTAAACTGAAATAATCATTCGCATTTTCACTTCAAATTGTACCTCTACCATCAATTAAAGCCGTAATATGGCAAAGGAGTTTTAATGAGAGTGATTACGTTTTTTGCTTAATGCATAAATCCCCCTTCTCGTAACTTAAATTGTTATTTTTCTTCGAATTTCACGCTGTTCTGCTTGTATTTGAATACGTATTAAAGAACAATGCATGCATAATTTTTTTGAGGAGTTTCCCATATGCTAGCCCCAGAAATGGTAGAAAAGTTAAACGAACAGATTAACCTAGAATTTTATTCTTCAAACCTTTATTTACAAATGAGTGCATGGTGTGAAGATCGTGGTTTTGAAGGTGCGGCTGAGTTTTTAAGAAAACATGCGGTTGAAGAAATGGAGCACATGAATCGCCTTTTCACCTATGTAAGTGAAACGGGTGCATTGCCTATTTTAGGTGCCATTGAAGCCCCTCCTCACCATTTCGAATCTCTAGGGGACATTTTCCGTAACACCTATGAACATGAATGTTTGATCACAAAACGTATCAATGCGTTAACACACGTCGCTTTTACAACTCATGATTATTCAACATTTAACTTTTTGCAGTGGTATGTTGCAGAGCAGCATGAAGAAGAGAAACTGTTTAAAGGCATTTTAGACAAACTTGAGTTGGTTGGTGAGGATGGAAAATCGTTATTCTGGATCGACAAAGATCTTGCTGAACTCGCCAAGACGGGTAGTACGTCGATCATGGAAAGTGGCGCCCAGTAATACCAAATCGGCTAATTAAGGTAGCAAGTCATCGCTACCTTAAAAAAGCATTAGCAGCCCTTTAGAGGATCTCAGTATTATTGAGTTTATATCGAAGTAGCTTCGATTTACCCACTCAATATATGGATTTTCTATATGTTCGTCGTAATATCAAGCGACAAAATATCTGATACCCACGCATTTTTGCTCAGCAATATATAGTTGTTACTAAAGCTTGTGATTTGCTCACAATAATCATGACAGAAAGCCCGAAATTTGTCGCTGAGCTCTATTTCTCCGCGCTCAAATGAATAAAAGCCAATTTCAGGTTTCATGTTGTAGTCGTAGCGATAATAAAAACCCGCTGGTGTTGGATATATTTGTGTAATCGCACTCGGTGCAGTCAACAAGGTATGATCAGACCCGAGTACAGTGATGCGACCTCCCGCTGCACTCAAGATGCGATCTTGATTATCTAAAAATACGTTACTTGGTAACACCGACCCGGTCACCACCGTATTTTGCTGTGTGTCTAAATCTACTTTGACGATTCTATCGGAGTGGGTTTTCTTATCTATAAATAATAAAGCATTTGACAGTCTCACCCATGCTTTAGGTAAGCCTATCACATCTGGAATAAATTCAATTGTGAATGTGCTTTCTTGTAAATGCACAATAAATGGCATGTTGTTTACGGCACTTGCGAAGCGCTTGCTGTCATGGTCCCATACCGGTGAAGCTAACGACAATGCCTTGTCACTATTTTCAAATACTAACCGTTCTCTGCTGCTCGCAATATCTTGGACGAATAATTGGGGAACACCACTTTTCATTGAAACATACGCCATATATTGTTCACTCGGTGAAAAAGCTGCCCCTTTATCGACAGTATTCGAATCAATTATTTTTTTTGGTGTCACTAATACGTCGAGTTGACTTGTTAAAATATCTTGATCTGACTGGCCTTCAATAAAATACAGTTTATTTCTAACCCCCTGAGGATAAATCAAAAAATTATAGCTTTTAAAATTAAGATCACTGACCTTACCCGTGAGAGTCAATAATTTTACCTGGCTCCCGTTACTCAGCAGCAACACGTCTTGATCAGCCAACCAAGTCATAAAATGCCAATTGTGGTCAATTTTAGTAAGCTCTGATATCTGATGCGTTTTTATCTTGTATAACTGTACTTCTGATATAGATTGTTCGTCAAAACCAATCAGTGCTAGCCGCTGGTGATCAGGAGATAGTGCCAGTTTGTAAGGCTTAAAGTCGTCACGCGGTGCTAATAATTCAATAATCTTTCCTGATATCAAATTGTGCTGATATAAACTTACATTACGGCTATGTTCAGAAGCATTAAAATTGGCTAAATAATATAAGTTTTGCTTATTATCAATATGAAACAAGCTATTCCAACGAATATCTCTGCGAGCAAACAAAACTTCATTACTGACTGGCTTCGTCTGACTATTAAGTAACACGCGGCCAAATGTAACCCCTTGTGGTGAATTATAAGAATAAACCACGGCGTGGTTGTTAGTATCCCAAGCAAGGTAAGTATACTCGTGCATTTCTTCACTCAATTGCCAGCTTTGCTTCGTAATCAGGTCTTTCATTAACAATCGCCGCTGTGCGCTGCTTTGGCCATTTTGGATATAAGCCATAAATCGACCTTCAGCGCCTACCTGCATGTAACGTTCACTTTCGTCGCTTGCTGTAACTGGGGACAAATTTGACAACTGAATTGTTGGTTTTGACATTACACTGTCATACAACCACACACATAAACACACACAACAAAGCCCAGCAGCAGTTAAAATTGCCACGTTGGCACCTGCTTGTTTATTCTTTACCTGTTTTTGTACTGGTTGTTCTTTCTTAACATCAGCCGCTAGGCTATAACCGCGCTTAGGATGTGTTTTAATTACACTTTTATCATTATCAGACAGCGCTTGCCTTAATAAGGCTATGTTGCGTCTCACTGAATTAGGGCTATAAACCGAACGAGGCCAAACTCGTTCAAACAGGTATTCAGCCGAAAAGACATAGTGTGGCCTTTCAGCCAATATCAGTAGCAATGCCATGACTTTTGGCTCTAATATATATGAATGCCCGTTAACCATCACTTCGCCTGTGTTTGGATCTATCAAACACTCATTGATATACAAACGTTCACACGGTTTTATTGCTTGTAAGCCCATCACCATCTCTTTGTTATTTATAGTTATTTATCTCTTAACGCTTTCTTAATACAAACTTATTAACTCATTCATCGCCTTTGTATTTTGATTTGAGGTAACAAATACCTAACAGGCTAATTAGCCATATTAAATCAACAAATATGAAAAGGAATACAAAGTAATGCGATATTTTTTACCATGGTTATTTTTTACCACATGTTTTCACTTCTCTGTGACAGCGCAGGAAAAATTAGACCACATGAAACTTGCCAGCAAATTTTTAACTATTTTAAATAGTCAAGATATGAAGCAACTCGACGCATTTGTGGTTAACAACTTTTCGCTCGATGCATTATCACGCTGGGACGGAGCTGGCAAAGACCGATTCACAGGGTATTCGATAAACCAAGCGATGTTTCATGGCCATTTGGACGTCATTTCATCCAAACTTAACAACAGCGACAACCAAATTCGTTATGTTGGACAGTTATACTCCATGAATACCGATATGCAATATGAAATGGTTATCAATTTTAACCGTGCTCAAGCTCGTACAATCACTGGATGGTACATCCGAGAAAACCCACAAACAGCGCCAAATGCAACGCCTTTAAATGAAGCTCAAGTCGTCTCGAAATTAACAACATATAGTAAAAAATTAGCAAACAATGGGATTTTCTCCGGTACCATACTACTTGCAAAAGGTGAGCATGTGCTATTTACCGCCGCACATGGTCTTGCTTCTCATCGCTATGATGTGAAAAACCACCTAGATACCAAGTTTCAAATTGGCTCAATGAACAAAATGTTCACCAGCGTTGCTATTTTACAATTAGTAGAGCAAAACCGTTTATCTCTTGATGACCCACTCACAAAATTTGTAAACAAAGACCTGCTGGGAAAAGGTGACTTTGAAAAAATAAAAATTCGTCACTTACTCACACATACATCAGGCATTTCAGGTATGACTGGTTTTGAAGAAATACAAACAAAAGTACGTACTCTCCAACATATTCAGCCTTTATTAAAATCTATAGATACGACTTTCGAGCCTGCTAGCCAGTGGCAATATAGTAGTACTGGTATGGTACTGCTGGGTTATGTCATCGAAGCGGTTTCAGGCCAACGCTACTTCGACTACATCAACGACAATATTTATCACAAAGCCAATATGCTGAACAGCGGTAGTTTTGATCTAGACGTCCCCATTAAAAACACGGCACGCAATTACTGGTTCTCTGTTGAGACCGGCGCAATTACTGAAAACTTGATGTTCCAATCTGTTAAGGGTGATCCTGCAGGTGGGGGGTATTCGACTGTGAGAGATTTGCATAAATTCGCATTGGCATTACAACAAAATAAGCTATTAAGTAAAGATCTTACTCTCGCTGCAGTAACCGCAAAGCCAGCTCTAAATGCACCTAACTGGGGCTATGGGTTTTCAATAAGTAATAACGAAGGTAACACCATTGTCGGTCATAACGGTGCACATCTGGGTATGACAGCCCAGCTCAATATATACCAAGACAAGGGGTATATTTTGGTTGTATTGGGAAATTATCAAGCATCTGCGAGACCTGTGGTTGCAAAAGCAAATAAACTGATAGAGCGACTTTAACGTATTAGTTTTGAAAGAGTGAGCTGCTATTTGGCTCACTCTTTTGATATTGCCAAATGTTCAAATTATAAATAACAACTAAGGTACACACTTAATTTATTCATCTTTTGAGTCGTAAATTAGGTTCCATTCTTATGATGCTCTCCCCAAATTTTTTTATTCTGAAATGCGTAGAGGGCAGCTACAATATAAAAAGTGGTAATTACCCCAAAATTGAACAAGTCAAATTCACTACTCTCATACCACCCTAGGAGCTCATCAATGCTTGCAATAATAAATAGCACCTGCCAAAAAAAGCGCGTAAAGCAACGAATTCCTAATGAATAAAAAAGACATCCTGTTAAGAGCGTTGTAGTAATAAAGCTTCGTATGAACTGTATTGCATCCGGTAATTCAACAAAAAAAGAAAGATTCACATAAATATATAAATGTAAAATAAACCATGGTGTCCATAAAAGCCTGAATGACTTCCATTTAGTCAATTGCATTGAGTTCCTGTAGAATATTAATATAGTGCTGGTCTTGTTTATCAGTTCCCTTTGTTATCAACAATAGTAAAAAATACATGACAGCTACACTTGGCTTATAAATTAAATAAGTAAATTTAAGTTTTAAACTTAGCCTAGTCTTATCGACTTGCGCTTACGTATCAGGAATACCTGTCACTGAGTCTTGAGGATAATTCTGGCCGGAATTTATAGTAATAACTATTGATGGCTGACCGGTCTACACACATTCGTTTAAATGACTATAAACCTTTAAAATAAAGAAATAATTGTTCTGTACCTTGCCAATTTAATCGCTCTCTTCTTACGTTCACTCTAATTTAAAATGCAAAAGACCTTGAATATGAAACATACTCAAGGTCTTCAAGTTCTACAATCGCTCCGTGCGATCTGTTAGCTTTCTTTGCTGGTTCCGACTTCGACTCGCGTCTTCAGTTTTTGTCCAGGGCGGAAAGTAACAACGCGACGCGCAGAGATAGGAATGTCTTCACCCGTTTTCGGGTTTCTGCCAGGTCTCTCTTTTTTGTCACGAAGATCAAAGTTACCAAATCCAGAGAGCTTAACCTGCTCTCCTTTTTCGAGCGCTGAGCGGATTTCTTCAAAAAACGCTTCAACTAAGTCTTTGGCATCCTTTTTATTTATCCCCAATTTCTCAAATAGGTGTTCAGCTATGTCGGCTTTAGTAAGCGCCATATCTAGTCCCTCAACGTTGCATTAAATTGTTTGGCCAACTCGGCCACCACGTTGTCTACAACTTGATTGATATCTTTCTCTTCGAGCGTTCTATCAACCGCTTGTAATGTAAGAGCAATCGCCAAACTCTTAAAATCTGGCTCAATACCTTTGCCCTTATACACATCGAATAAGTTTAGGTCAACTAATTGATTTCCGCCAACTTTCTCGATGCTTTTTAAAATATCGCCTATTTTTACGTCATCTGCAACTAAAATAGCAATATCTCTGCGATTTGATGGAAATTTAGACACAATAACAGCTTCAGGCAGCTTTCTTGTCTCCAAAGCGGCTACTTCCACTTCAAATACATACGCCGTGCTATTTAAGCCTAGCGACTTTTGTAATTGTGGATGAACTGCGCCAATAAAGCCAACTTTTACATCATCAACATAAATTGCAGCTGACTGCCCTGGGTGTAACCCCTCACTTGCCTCAGCTTTAAAGCTAAAACGCGCTGTATCATTTGTCAGTGCAAGTAATGCTTCAACATCTCCTTTTACATCAAAGAAATCAGCAGGGCGAGAGTCAACTGACCAGTGCTCGTTGTGTGTATTACCAAAAACAACCCCCCCTAAAACTGCAACTTGCGCAACATCATTTTCAGCAGACTCATCTTTAATAAACTTTAAGCCATGCTCAAACAAGCGAATGCGTGATTGCTGACGATTTTGGTTATAAACAACTGCATTAATTAAACCTGGCATAAGGCTTACACGCATTGCCGACATTTCAACAGAAATTGGATGAGGCAACACTAATGCATCTGCGCTTGGATGCAGTAACTGCTGAACTTTAGGGTCCACAAAACTGTACGTAATGGCTTCTTGGAAGCCACGTGCCACTAATTCATTGCGAAAACGCGCTACTGGCAAATTAGCTTCAACATGCGTCGTCATTTTCAATGAAGCCGTTGGCGCCACATTTGGAATATTGTTATAACCAAATACGCGAGCCACTTCTTCAATTAAATCTTCTTCGATACGAATATCAAAACGGTAGCTAGGGACAACGGCTTGCCATGTATCATCGCTCACTGTTACGTCAAGGCCTAGACGCGTAAGAATGTCAGTGACTTTAGCGTCTTCAATGTGGTAACCAATCACGCGGTCTAGACGCGCGCGGCGCAACGTCACTGATTTAACCGCCGGCAAATCAACTTCTGATACAGCTTCAACCACAGGGCCCGCTTGTCCACCAACAATGCCTAATAGCAATGCCGTAGCACGCTCCATTGCATCATGTTGTAATGTATAATCAACGCCACGCTCATAGCGGTGAGACGCATCGGTGTGCAAGCCGTATTTACGCGCTTGTCCGGCAATTGCCAATGGTGAAAAGAAAGCACTTTCAAGTAAGATATCTTGAGTTCCCTCTTTAACGCCCGACGCTTCACCACCGAAAATACCCGCCATAGCGAGTGCTTTATTGTCATCTGCAATAAGTAGCGTTGAGGGGTGTAACTTAGCAGTATTACCATCTAATAAAACAAGCTCTTCATTTTCATTGGCATTACGTACTTTAATACCGCCGTCAATCGCACTTAAGTCAAACGCATGCATTGGGTGACCTAGCTCTAATAAAACGTAGTTGGTTACGTCAACAACAGGGTCAATTGAACGCACACCTGAACGACGCAAATTCTCAACCATCCAAAGTGGCGTTGTCGCATCAAGGTTAATACCTTTAATAACACGACCTAAATAACGCGGGCATGATGCACTGTTTACAAGTTCAATATCAATTTTGTCATCGATAGTTGGCTGGACAGGTGTGATCTCTACTTCAGTCACATCTAAAGAGTTCAAAACACCTACTTCACGTGCAAGGCCTTTAATGCCTAAACAATCACTGCGGTTTGCTGTCAAGTCAACATCAATGGTCACATCATCTAACGCGAAGTATTCACGAATACATTGACCAATCGGAGCATCACCGGGCAGCTCTAAAATACCGTCAGAACTTTCAGCCATGCCGAGCTCTTCAAACGCACACAACATGCCGTGTGAAGGTTGACCACGTAGCTTGGCTTTTTTAATTTTAAAATCACCTGGCAATACAGCGCCTACTTGTGCAACAGCGACTTTAATACCCGTACGGCAGTTTGCTGCACCACACACGATATCAAGCAGTTCCTCTTTGCCAACATTGATCTTTGTTACACGTAATTTATCTGCGTCAGGGTGTTGACCACATTCGACTACTTCACCAATTACAACCCCAGAGAAATCACCAGCAACCGCTTCTAAACCATCAACCTCTAAACCAGCCATAGACAGCTGTTCAGATAGAGCCTCAGTTTCAATGGCTGGATTAACCCACTCACGTAACCACTTTTCACTAAATTTCATATTTACTTCGCTCTTATCTGAATTGGTTTAGGAATTTTAAATCGTTTTCAAAGAATGCACGTAGGTCATTTACGCCATAACGCAGCATCGTTAGGCGCTCAACACCCATACCAAATGCAAACCCCGTATATTTCTCTGGATCAATACCAACAGAACGCAATACATTTGGATGTACCATGCCGCAACCTAGTACTTCTAGCCATTTGCCATTTTTACCCATCACATCTACCTCGGCCGAAGGCTCAGTAAATGGAAAGTAAGAAGGTCGAAAACGTATTTCCATATCTTCTTCAAAGAAGTTACGTAAAAAGTCGTGCAGAATCCCTTTCAATTCAGTAAAGCTCACATCTGTATCGACCATTAAGCCTTCTACTTGATGAAACATCGGTGTGTGAGTTTGGTCGTAATCGTTTCGATATACTCGACCTGGTGAGATAATACGTAGCGGCGGTTGCTCTGCTTCCATTGTACGTATTTGCACACCACTGGTTTGCGTACGCAATACCAATTTCGGATTAAAATAAAATGTATCATGATCAGCACGAGCAGGATGATGCTCAGGAATATTTAACGCATCAAAGTTATGAAAATCATCTTCGATTTCAGGACCTGACTTTACTTCAAAGCCTAGTTCACCGAAGAATGATTGAATTCGCTCTATCGTGCGAGTCACCGGATGTACACCACCTACAGGCATAACACGCCCAGGCAAAGTAACATCAATGGTTTCAGCCGCGAGTTTTTTTTCTAACGCTTGTTGCGTTAATAACTCACGCTTTTCATTGATCGCGTTTTGTACTTGAGTCTTCGCTTGGTTGATCACTGCACCAGCTTCTTTACGCTCTTCAGGCGCCAAAGTACCTAGTGTTTTTAATAGTCCTGTGATCTCACCTTTCTTTCCAAGATAGTTTACTCGGACGTCCTCAAGGTGCGCTATTTCACTTGCGCCAGCGACGGCTTCAAGCGCTTGCGCTAAAATATTCTCTAAGTTCATTCTATACCTGATCTTTATTGAGGTAACTTGCTGTGTGTTGACTAAGTATGATAACTGAAAGCATAGGTCAGATTCTAGCCCTAACAGGGCTCTGTTTGTCTTTCAGTCAGATTATTTTGAAATTTTATCAAAAAGTGGGGCTTTTCAAACAAATTCAAGCGCATTTATAATTATTGATAATCACAGTGGCTAAATAACACTCACAGTTGTAAAGTGGTTTTTATAAACGGAATAGTTAACTTTCGTTGTGCAGCCATGGAAGCGTGATCTAATTTATCTAACACGTCGAGTAATGCGCGCATATCTCTGCTCAGGCGTGTCAATAAAAAACGAGCACACTCATCAGTCAACTCTAGTCCCCGCATATTCGCACGTTTCACTAATGCTTCAGCTTTATCATCATCACTCATTGAACGTATTTGGAATGTGGTTCCCCACGCTAAGCGAGACTCTAAATCAGGGAGTGAGATATTCAACATACTCGGCGGTAAATCCGCAGTCACAACGAGGCTTTTTCCTGGCTCATTAAACCGGTTGTAAAAGTTAAAAAGTGCTTTTTCCCAACTTTCAATTCCGGCAACTAGATGCACATCATCAATACACACCACATCTAAATTTTCTAGTGAATCTAAAACCGCAGGACCAAAATCAATGACTTCTCTTAAACTGAGCAGAATAGTTGACAGTCCGAGTTCTTGAGCATGAATACAGGTTGCGTAAAGCAAGTGCGATTTCCCCGAATCAGCAAGACCGCACAAATAAGTAAAATGAAAACTGTTTTTAAGCGTCGCGAGCGTTGTTTTTAAGTGAGTAACTTCAAGTGAGGCTTCTCCGCCAAAATACGAGGCAAAGGTTTCATCATCTGGTAAGGTAACAGGCAACGCCATTTGCAATGGTTCAGTTCCCATTATGGTCCAACCCAGCTGTATTTTAAATTTTCGGCATCAGCCACTTGATAAAACGCTCGTGGATCTATATACACCGAAAATGCCTGCTCTAATTTTATGGCTTTGATTAAATCTTCGAGGCTTGAAGTATGTTCAACTTCAAACTTAACTTTATCTTTCGAGCGGTAAATAATGTCAACATCCGCCACTGTACTGATACTCTTCAATTGACGCTTTGCTCTTTCAATATGCGTGAAGCTCTCGAGTTTATCGATTGTAAAAATAGTGCTAGTTGTCGCATAAGACACCGCTGGGTCAATCACGTAATTGGCAACTAATACAGAAGACAAATCATTGATCATTTGTATGAGCACTTGTTGTTTATCACCCACCAGTTGATTTGACTCAAACAGCTCGGCATCAGTATATCGCCACTCTAACTGCCAGCGACTACTATGAGGCTGCTTGAACATACGTGCAGTGATCACCCGTTCAGCATTATATCGGATAGAAGCTTGCTCAACGGGTTCTGAAAAATTCCCCCAAACTTCAGCTATGCCAACACTGGCTCTATCTTGTAAATCTAATAGCGGAACCACAACTGGCACTCCCCACTCAGCCGCAGTATCATAAATTAAACGTCCAAGCTGCGGATAACGCTCTTGGGTCACAAATTCACGTTGTAAATCGTCTTCAATTGCTAACCAAATTGCTATCATAGGGCGTCGATTCCCCCAAAAGGGCAACTGTGCTGTGCGTACCAGATTTTCAACCTTATTTGCTTCAAATTTAATGCGAATTTTCAGCTCATCATCATCGTCATCTAGATTTAAATACTCATATTTCAACATGTAATCAGAGATTGAACGTTTTGCACGTGTGATTGACGGGTGATCTACAGTTTCATAGCGACCCGTCAATTTTTTAATCACGTTCATTAAGGCCTGTTGGCTCGCCTTAACACGTGTCGCACGGGTTTTATCAGACACAGCCAAAGTACTTTGATAAAGGTCAGTGACCTCAATGGCCAATATAGGGGCCGAAATAAATAAGCATACAAATAATAAAGCTCTGATTAACATAGCACTAACGACAAAGTCCTCTACATACTGCGATCCTAAAGCAAACGGTGAAAAAGTACAAAGACCTATTCATACTCTTGGAAATGAATTTGATTCTTGCCTTTCTTTTTAGCCACATATAATGCTTCATCAGCAGCGTGTAACAACTCTTCAGCGTTAAATACACGCGCATGATTGCCAGCAATGCCGATACTGCAACCACATATCACGCGAGTACTACTTTCCAATGTTACTGGGACTTGAATACTCTTTAATAATCGTTCACATACTTGAAAGAGTACCTGCTTTTCTAGTGGTTCTGTTATTACCACGACAAATTCATCACCACCTAGGCGAGAGACAATATCGTAGCCGCGCAGCTCTTCTAGTAAACGCTTTGCCACCGCTAACAGCACAAGATCCCCACTTTTATGACCATATTGATCATTAATTGGTTTAAAATCATCTAAATCTAAATAAAGTACGTACACCTCTACTGATAAACGTGAAGATTTTGCGGCCAATCGATTCAGTTCGCTAAACAAATATTTCCGATTTGCTAACCCTGTCAAACTATCATGTAACGAATCGTATTCCAGTTGTTGCTGTAGCTCTTCGCGCTTCGTTACCTCCTTTTTAAGCTCTTCCAAGCTATTTTGTAATTCTTTGGTTCGTTCCTCAACTCTATGTTCTAACTCACCTTGATAATTCTGTAACGTATGGTTCGCTTCTAATAAAGCTTGTTGATTATTAAACGCATCAAGCGCTGAAGAGATCACATGACTAATTGTGTAAAGTAGTTCAACAATAACACCTGAATATTCATTCTCTCGTCGATATGATTGAATAATGAACGCGCCTAAGAACGCATCTCGGTTCTGCAAAGGAAAACAAAGCCATTGCATTGGTAATGAACCTAGCACTTCAAGCGTGCCTTGGCTAATGAGCTGTTCAATATCATTGTAGCTAAAATTACATACTTCTTTTTTAGTT
The DNA here is from genome assembly GCF_018100885.1 of Pseudoalteromonas sp. MMG013. Taxonomy (NCBI): domain Bacteria; kingdom Pseudomonadati; phylum Pseudomonadota; class Gammaproteobacteria; order Alteromonadales; family Pseudoalteromonadaceae; genus Pseudoalteromonas; species Pseudoalteromonas sp. MMG013. The sequence goes on from NZ_JAGJEE010000007.1 coordinate 33,085, forward strand.
AACGCATAAGCAGTCAATGATTTTGCAATTTCGGCAACATCTAAGTTCTCAAGATCTTCCGCGCGTATGTCATCTTTGACATCATGAAAATATGGGAAGCTTAACAAGCCATCTTGTTTAAACAGCACTACATAGAAATTATCTGCATAGGTAATCTTCTGCAAAATACAATGAATATCAAGCAGGAACCGCTGAATCGAATCACTGGTATTCAAACATGCCACGATATCAGCCATGCTATCAATTACATTTTCACTATCTAATATTTGTTTTGCCATCATTTCCCTGTTTGATACATATATGGTGTAACTATTGTTAATATTAGCCAAAATAAATTACAGATCCATAACCAATTTAGTTGATATTTCTCTAACCAATAGAATTATAACCAATAAATATTTCACACAAGGTAAATACAATGTAAATATTAATAATTAGATTTCAAATAGAGTGACTAGACCTTGCCGCGGCCCTTTTTTATTTTTTTACACACCATAATAGTAATCGCAATTTTTACAAGTTTATTCAGTGGGTTAAGGATAGCTACCATCAGCCACTCTGAATTGTTAGTGCTTGCGCCAATTCTACCTAGTGGCCATGTTCATTTTTGGCATATGTTAAGTGCTTGTATAATCACTTTGACCGCTATTTCTTATGTTTTTTATAAAAACAACGACATTACGCCAAACAAGTACACGTACTACCATACTTGGGTTAACCGATTTGGTTATTTTTCTGTACTTGGCTGTATCATCACGGGTTGGAGTGTCTATTTCAATATAACCCAATTTCAAACACAGACACTTCACCTGATATCCTCATTCTTAATTGGTTGTTATTTACTACTTCATAGCTGGATATACTTCTTACAACTCGGTAAAAAGCTCATAAAAAGAGTGTTCTTCATCCCTCTAAAGCAACTGCCTTGGTTTCTTTCTATTGGGTTGAGTTTAGCCTCTATTGGTACATATCACATGGCACAAAATACACACATCAGCCTGAATGTAGTCCCAATTGGTGCCAATGTTTTGATGGAAATTGATGGGCTTGCCGATGAACCTATATGGCAAGAAGCACAAAGTATCAATGTCCATACCATTGGTGGTGCAAACTTTGTCGATGGGCAAACAACCGTGACCATTAAAGCCCTCAGCAATAAACACGAAACGTTCTTTTTATTTACGTGGGCAGATCCAACACATAGCCTTTCACATTTACCAATTGAAAAAGTCAGCACGGGTTGGAAAGTTGTCGAAAATGGCTTCTATGAATTTGATGAACAAAGTCATTATGAAGACAAATTTGCCGTGATGCTGTCTAAAACCTGTAATAGCGGCGCAGATGGTACTGCCCATTTAGGAAAAACCCCCTTTCAAGACAAACCCAGTAATTGGCACGGTAAGGGTTATCATGCCAGTGTCGATAACAAAGTACGTGACTTATGGCATTGGAAAGCAGTACGCACAAATGACATGATTTTGGCTGATGACAATTTTATTGGCCCTCCCACTAAAGTGCTATCTGGACAAAGACGCTACAGTGCTGGGTATTTGCCTGATGGCAAAGAGAGTGGTGCTTATGTAATGAACTGGCTTTGGTACAGCCCCAATGGGGTCATACCCAAAAGGCTACCAAAAGACGCCCTATACGAAGGTGATGTTATACCATGGTTTGGGTCTAAGCCATACAAGAAGGATGATGATCACTACCCTATAGGCACTCGCCTCCCCTCCGTCCTCTACCGCTCAAACCGCTTTGAAGGAGATAGAGCTGATGTCCGCGCTCGTGGTCAATGGAAGAATGGCCAGTGGACACTGGAACTCGTGCGAAAAAATATGACCCCCTCAGAGCATGATGTTGCCCTCGAACATGGTACCTGTATGTGGGTCTCAGCGTTTGATCATAGTCAAATTGCACACACGCGTCATAACTTAGCCATTTCATTGAAGTATATATTATGAAAAACCGACTCTTAATATCCTTTTTACTGCTAAGCGTGATTGTTGGCTACTGTTTAATTGCATTACCTACCCAAAAAAGCCATATGCACCCGCGCTATATAAAAATATCAGCCGAAGGCAAACCATTAAAGCCATGGCAAGGTCCTTGGGCATGCGTGTATGACAAAGAAAAACAATTACTATGGGAGATAAAAACCGACAACGAATCTATTCACGATGGATACTGGACCTATTCCTGGTATCAAAACCAGAAAGGCGTGGCGAATTTCGGCGATTGCTACTTTGAGTCAAATCGCTGTGATACTACTGATTTACTTCGCCATACCAATGAAAACGGATTATGTGGTGTACAAACCTGGCGATTACCCAATAGTGAAGAATTAGCAAGCCTAGTAGAGCCTCCAAGCCGTCCCGGTAATACACATATTGCACACGATTTCTTTTTGCATATCCAGCATGGTGATTATTGGAGTTCAGAGCAAGCTAACAAGCTATCTAAACATTTTAATCAATTTAAAGAAGGCGCTAAATCAGTCAACTTTCACACTGGGACGAGCATGACTTTACCGTATCGTAATGCTGCATTTGTCATGCTCGTAAGCTCAGTTACAGATTTACCTACCTCGCAGGTAAGCGGTCGCGAAACGTTAATTACAACCCCAAAGGAAATAAATAAATGAACAGATCTATTTTGGCCCTAATGATAGGACTAACACTTGCCAGCAGTTCGGTGCATGCAGGTAGCCAATATCATCGTCTCGTATGGGATGCCAACCCCAGCCAGCAAGCAACCATTGGTTTCTCACCTACAAGTGGGACTAACCATTATGTAAAATATGGGCTCTCAACCAATGAACAAACTTGGCAGGATAAGTCAGCTTTAGCATCACATACATTTGCAAGTAATTTACAAAGTCAGTTTGTCACCCTCACGGGGCTACCTGAAAATAGTAACGTTTATTATCGTGTATGCGACAGTGAAGGGTGTGGTGAACGTTTATGGTTTAAAACGGCCCCAACTACCAGTAGTGGCTTTACTGTTGTTGCCGGTGGCGACACCAGAACAGGTTGGACGAACCGACGCAAAGGAAATGAACTCATTGCCAAAATAAGGCCTTTGTTTATTATGCATGGAGGTGATTACACCAATGCAAACTCATCATCTGAGATGAAAGAATACTTAAAAGATTGGCAGCTGACTTTTTCAACCGACCAAATTGACGGCATTAGTTACAAACGTATCTACCCTTTTGTCGCAACACACGGAAACCATGAAGACGACAATTATAAAACACTTTGTCAGGTATTTGGCATTGACTTTAACCAAGATGGTAGTTGCACGAGCTCAGATACCTATGGTGCATTTAATGTTAGTCAATTACTACGCGTGTACACCCTGAACAGTCAGTACAAAAACAGTGGTTGGTCAAGCTATGCAATGGCCATGAATAATTGGCTCACACAAGATTTAACCGCACGAGGAAGTAGCGCGAAATGGCGAGTCGCTCAATATCATAAGCCAATGTATCCGCATTATTCTGGTAAATCTGACAACACCATATTGCACACTTGGTGGGCGCAAAATTTTTATGATAAAAAAATGAACTTGGTTGTCGAGTCTGATACACATATCAACAAAATTACCCAAGCACTAAAACCTTCTGGCAATAACTTTGTTAAAACCACTACGGGCGGCACTGTTTATGTTGGTGAGGGTAGCTGGGGAGCCCCTGCACGTTCTGCCAACGACCCTAAGTCTTGGACTATTGACCTTGCTAGTATTCAACAATTCAAAGTCATGAGTGTGACCAGTAGCAACTTAACCGTGAGAACGGCACAGTTTGACAGCACAGCCAGTACATTGAGCAAAGCTCAGCGTGATGCCGATCCTCTCGCACTCCCTGCAAACATCAATTGGTGGTATGCAAGCGGGTTAGGAGAAGATTTAGTGCTCAAGCAAAGCGCTTCCGGTTTAAGTATCATCGATAATATGACAGATCCTGTAGATCCTCCAACAGCTGAGACACCACTAACGAATAATACCCCTTTAAATGGTCTAAACGGTAACAAAGGCGGACAAGCATACTATGTATTAGATGTTCCAACTGGAGTAAAAACACTTTCGTTCAAAACATCAGGAGGGACAGGTGATGCTGATATTTATGTTAAGTTTGCCAACAAACCCACCTCTACAAGCTATGATTGTCGACCATACAAATCGGGCAACAATGAGACATGCGAAATTTCAAGCATTCAAGCAGGTAAGTATTATGTTATGTTGTCAGGCTATGCGCCTTATGCAAATGTAACATTGGTTGCTAGCTATGACTCAAGTAACACTCCGCCAGATAATGGTGGTTCACAGCAATGGCCAAACCTTGGAGCTGATAAAGGTCAGTGGATATATAAAACCCTTACTCTACCTACTGGTGTTACTACACTTACGGTAGATTCCGCAGCGGGCAGTGGAGATGCCGATCTCTATGTTCGTTTTGGCAGTAAACCCACAACGTCAAGTTATGACTGCAGACCCTACAAAGAGGGTAATACTGAAAGCTGTGTATTATCTAACCCACAGGCCGGCGAATGGCACATAGCACTTCGTGCTTACAGCACGTTTAGTGGTGTGAATGTGGCTGCAAACTACTAAACACCTCAACTGCCCCTTGTTATCACGCAATTTACACATACAATAGCTACGATAAGATGATAAGGGGCAATTTTATGGAATTTTTACACACTATGGTTCGCGTGCAAGATTTAGACGCATCAATGCATTTTTATTGCGATTTACTGGGCCTAGTTGAAGTTAAACGTTACGACAGCGAAAAAGGTCGATTTTCATTAATATACCTTGCCGCGCCAGGGCAATTAGAAGAAGCAAAAACAACATTCACTCCCACTATAGAGTTAACCTATAACTGGGATCCTGAGCAATACACAAGTGGCAGAAACTTTGGTCATCTGGCTTTTTCTGTTGATGATATTTATAACACGTGTACGAAGTTAATGAACGCGGGAGTCTTAATTAATCGCCCTCCTCGCTGCGGACATATGGCGTTTGTTCAATCTCCAGATGGTATTTCAATTGAGTTGCTACAAAAAGGCGAAGCTTTGCCCGCTCAAGAACCATGGCAATCGATGCAAAATACGGGCAGCTGGTAACGTCAGCAAAATAGTAATAAATCATCAGTCAAATACGACGACATATAAACACTGACTAACAAAGAGAAAGTTTCAATATGTCGTTATTTTACATAGATAAACTTTAACGTAGTTAATCGTCATTGTACTCGCTAGGATCGTCACCGCATTAATAACGTTGGTATAATAACTAGTTTGAATTTTCAGTGTATTTGTACCGTTAAATTAAACGGTAAAAGTTACTTTTGAACACCTATACTGGTTAAACTAAGGTGCCATGAAGCATATTTACGCCACTGAACCAACCTTGTTCAATCCCTAACTGCAACACACCAATCACAAACATCGAGCACGTTTGCTCATCATCAAATTCACCAACAATAGATTGGCACACCATACTAAACGGCATACCATCTGCGATGCTTTTTAGACATAACCATTGCTTTTTATCTAGAGGATGAAATCCAGTTCGATGATCTGTCCCTCGTGCTATCAGCCAATGATGCGGCTCATGAATATCAGCCAATGGCGGCGTCTTTTTTTCTTTTAATGCTCGCCAACTTTCTACACTTGGGTAGGCACATTTAAAAAAATAGACACTAGGGTGCAACTGTAGCACCATATTTGGCCATTGATTAATGTCAATGGCCTGTAATTGCGGCCACCGTAACAATGATGCGTCACCACTATCAAACGAGCTCAATAAAATACGTTCAAACTCAGCGATCTCCGCTAAAATCCCATGTTCTGAAAATGGTGAGGTAATGCGTAAAAATTCTGGTAACCGTTCCCCAAACTGTCTTAGCGAGCGTGATTGTGAAGGGTAATAGTTGATGTACCCATCCATCATTGTTTCAAACAGCTCATCACCTAAATAAAACCCTAATGTTTCATGGTCCTGCTCTAAAACACCACGAAGTCTGATCCGATAAGCACTTTGATAAATCTCCAAGCGCTGGCAAACCTCTAACGGTGCCTGATCAACGATATTATTTGCTAAGCTATTATTTCCATTATGAAGCAGCGCAATAAAAGCATGCTGCAGAGTCGCTAAATCACTCATATTACCCCCAATGTGTTCGGGTTAACGCTTTTGCATGTTCTAATTCAGCTAACAATTCCGCTAATGGTGGGAAGTTATCATCACGCTCTATCATAGTACTCACGGCTGAAACTTGTTGACTAAACTCTGAAAATAAAGACCATACAGCGTCACAGACAGGCTCATCATGTGTATCGATAATATGGCTATCAAAATCTTGATGTCCAGCTAAATGTATTTGCGCGATACTTTCTTTTGGTATCGCATTGAGGTAATCCATCGCTGAAAAGCTATGATTTCTCGCACTTACATATACGTTATTAATATCTAATAAAAACTGACAACCTGTTTGTTTATGTAATTGTGCCAAAAATTCCCACTCTGTCATATGGGATTGTTTGTAAGTTAGATAGCTCGACACATTTTCAAATATCATCGGCCTTTCTAAATAATCTTGCACTTGTGATATACGCTGAGTTAAATGATTTAATGCTTCTTCCGTGTAAGGCATCGGTAATAAATCGTGACTATTGAAATCACCTAATGCGCTAAAACACAAGTGATCCGATACCCAAGCTGGGTTAACCCGTGCGATGGTTCGCTTTAACTGTTTCAAATAGTCAGTATTAATGTCATCGGTGCTGCCTATCGACATCGACACACCATGCATAACAATGGGGTATTGCTCTTTTATTTGTGATAAGTAGTACCAAGGTTTGCCACCTGATACAAAATAGTTTTCTGAAATGATTTCAAACCAGTCGATCGCTGGCCGCTCTGAGATTATTTGTTCGAAGTAACATGTACGTAACCCCATCCCAAAGCCTAAATACGGTACTGACATAGACTTCCTACATAAAAAGGCCATCCATAGCCTAAGTGGACTAATTGCTAGGGGCTATTGATCTTTTAGGTTCATTTTTGCAGCAGTTTGATTGTCTTTTATACAAGGCAGAGGCTGCGTAGCATGGTTATTCCATGTAAGTCAGCCGATAACATGGTAGAAAAGCCAATCAAGCGCTGCCTACCGGTTCTTTTGAACACTCCTTTCTCTTTGTTGCTTAATATTCGCTTAGATCACTAGGCCACATATTAAGCGTCGCGATAAAAGCACGCTCAAAGAGAACAAAAATAGAACAGCAAAGATCAACAGCCCCTAGTTATTAACTCTTTACTTTACCGCCAATGTCACCACAAGATTTCGCTGGCATTGATACAAAACCAGTACCTTTACAAGACACTTGCCCCGCACACGCATTGCTCGCAGTTTTACAGTCATTATGACCACCACAAATATTTACATCATGACAGTGTACTAATGCCGCTTTGGCTATTTCACCCACCCATGCATCTTTTGTTTTTCCGCCCACATCACCACATGCTTTTTTTGGCATAGCAACAAAACCAGTGCCTTTACATGACGCTTGCCCTGCACAGGCATTACTTGCTGTTTTACAATCATTATGACCACCACATACGTTCACGTCGTAACAATGAACAAGATCGGTCGAACTTGCACTCGCGGCAGCATTAGCCGCGGTTGAGCTTGCTGATGAATTTGTCGTATTTGTACTATTACAACCAACTAACCCGGCAACCATCATTGCCATTGCTGCGCCTGTAAGTGCTTTCATGTGAATTTCCTCTTAATGTTATTCGCCTGATAGTTGACCCAATAAAGCAAAGATCTATTTCAGTGTAGGTGAGGTATTTATTTTTGCCGTGTTATACATTTAAAAAAAGGCGGCTAAGCCACCTTCTTTACTAGCACTTAGTTAAACTAAATAAACTAGCATCCACCATCATCATAAGTTACTTTCATGGTAGTGCCTGCACTGGTCCCTGATACTTTTAAATAGCCCCAATACTGGGACTGAGCACTGAGATTAATACACTCTACATTGCCCACATTATTAGAACTTGCATCAACATTTGTATCATTTGGCCATCCAGAGTTACTATATTCGAGTTCAATGTCACCGGTGCCATGTGCTGTTTCTATTTTAATTTGAGTGTGACCACTTACATCTTCGATACTAAACCACATCGGTGCCTGATTGCCTAAACACACAGCCTCTCCTGAAATAAGACGGCCACTGGTTACCGCCCCTTGTGTTTGACATGTATCTGGTAATGCCACTGCTGCTTGCTCGAAATCTGCCAATAAGCGCACATCTGCGTAACTATTATAGCCACGAACCATCACGTGGTAGACTCCTGCCTCGGGCGTTGCAATATCACATTGCTCAGTACTGCCGCCTTTATAAGGGCGACAATCATATTCAGCCAATGTTGGCTTACTGCCAAAGCGAACATAAAGATCCGCATCTCCCGTACCTTCTCCAGTCGACACTTGCAAATTAGTCGCGCCAACAGGCACGTCAATAGTGTAATAGCTCAACTCATCTTGAGCTCCAGAAATGGTTAATGGTATCCCTTTACGCAAAACTGGCTCCGAGGTGCCACCACCTGTAATAACCGCACTTGATGTTACAACGCTACTCGCCCCATTATTATCGGTAACGGTCAAGCTCACCACATAATCCCCTGCATTCGCATAACGATGAATTGGGTTGGCAGTATTGCTTTGTGTGCCATCACCAAACTGCCATAAATACGTTACTATATCACCATCTGGATCGCTGCTACCTTGACTCGAGAACTGTATATCTGCATTGATCAGACCTTGATACGGGCCATTAATAACTCCGATAGGTGCATCATTGACTGTGCCACTGGCTAATTCTTGTGTCCAAGCAGTAAATTCACTTGCATATTGGCTTGACCAGCTTGAAAGCAATGTTTTGTACCCTTGCCAATCACCAACTCGGGTACGGGCTAACATAGCGTTTAGTTCATCATTATGACGTTCAAACATAAATCGTACTGCCAAATAACCCCACCGATATATCCTATCTTGGTCAAATCCGGCATACGTGGTCGCAAACACTTGCTCCAGTGAATAAGTCGACCCATCTTTTATCGTATCAATTGCCGCTTGGTTATCATTTAAGTTGGCAATGTACTCTGCCACGCCCTCACTCCACCATACAATTGCTTCCGTTGGTGCATTAAAATCACCATATAAGTCAAATCGACCATCTAAATAATGAACATATTCATGCTCTAAATTCCAAACATAGTGGTCTGGCTTTGCATACGTCGCTTCATATGCAATAAAGTTTGCCTGATTGCCAACTTTACTGGGATCTCCTTCTAAATACATGCCGCCATTATTAGTATCTATTTTAAAGATAGCTTTGGCATATTTTCTATAATCATCGCTGCTGTTAAAAATATTAACTTGCAAAAAAGTATTATTGTCATCTGCTACTGGTGTTTGATTTGTTTCTAAACGTCTGTGAAAACGCACTTCTTCTGTTGCCATTGTGCTACACGCAGACACATGTTGGGCAGGCGTCATATCTTGCGACCGGATCCTAACTGTATCACTACACTGATACGTTTGTGATAGCGCCTGTGCAGTGAGTTGAGTTTCAAATCCACAAATATTGTATTTACTACAATCCGCATAATACGTTGCCACATCAGCGGCATTTAACCAAATAGCATCGCCATAGCCAAAGCTTTTATACGTTGAAAAAAGTTGAATTAAGGCCGTATCAACATGAGTTTGAATTGGGGTATCCTTATACGCTTTTAGCCTTGCGAGCTCCCCAGCAGCATTAACCATTAAGTATTCAGCGTCAGCACCGACTAACCAAGTTTTTTTTGTGAACTCACTTAATAGTTGCACAAGTTGAGTATCTGATTTCACAAGCGCTTTAAAGTTATCGTTCCACTGCCCCCGATATAAAACCGTAAAAATACCATTGATTGCGCGATGCATATTCCGCACATTGGCATAACTTTGATCAAAACGTGTTAACCACTGCTTGATTACAGGTAAATACACATCTTGTTGTTCAGAGCTATCCATAGTGGTGATAACTTCTTTTAATACTTGACCATGCGCATCATTACTATCATAGAAGTGGCTATTATTAACAAATGCATCTATCGCACCTTTTACGGCCGGCTTTAACCAAGCTGCAAACTGCACGTTATCGTTATAAAACTCTACATAAAATCCTGCGCGAATAAATAAGAATAATGATTCTAACTCACTACTACCTTGCCCGTTATAACTGGTTGCCATCAATTTTGCTTGATTGGCAACTGCGAACATTTTATCTGACGTAAACACTTGTTGCTGTATAGAGGCATTCGCATTAAAAAGTTCATTAATACATGTGCTGCCTTGATTTCTTATTTCGATGAGTAGCTGTGTTGAGTTCGCGGATGCCAATGCGTTAAGATCACACGCCATCGCGACTTGAGCTGTAGTGCTTAACCTTTTGACCTGGTTAAAGTCAGAAAGCTGCACTGATACTGCACTCGGTGCTCTCTCGTTTTCTAGGGGCACATGGTGGCCATGATGCGTTGTATTAACAAGCTCAGAAGTGTGAGGTTTGAATGAACGGTGTGACTCTTCATTATGTGCTAATGCACTGATACTTATACCAAGTGTTGGTAGAGCCAACATAAGCGCTGATAATTTCATACTATACCTTTTTAAATGTTGTGTGTTTAAACCTCAATATAGAGGTTTATATTTTTTACATTTAAATTACAAAGTATACAATATATTTTATATAACTTTAACGCATAAAAACCTTCCTATTTCCTACTATAGGTTCATTAATATAAAAATAAGGCTAAGCATCAATGCATTAACTTATTTCCGCTTATTAACAAAAAATAACAATAGGCATCACATTTAAATAACGAGAAAATATCAGGGGGTTCGCTTGATTTAACACGCAGAATAAATACATTTTATTTGTCGTTTTGAAAAAGTATAACCTCACAGGTAACGGCTAATTTATCGCACTATTTACAACCTTTATCTCTCGCAAATCTTTGTTTTTACAGTGTAATGGATCTGCAGATAACACGACATAGTTAGCATGCTGACCTTCCGCGAGACACCCCGCTTGATTACTAATCTTCAAATGGACTGCTGCTGAAATAGAAATGCTTTTTAACGATTGTAACCGTGTAAAACATTGTTCGGCTCCCAAGACTCGCTCTTTTGTCATATAGCAATGAGGCGCGTACTCCATTTCCCGTGATATTGCTTGCTGAGCACTGCGTAAAGGCGACAACGGTAACAAGGGGAATCCTGATTGTAAGCAAACATTCATCCCTTGCTTAATTAAAGTCTGACAAGGCTGTAAAGTACTTTGCCCGTGGTAGCTCTGTACCCACTCAAAACCTAAATAACCCACTTCGCCTATATTCAACGCAATTGAGTTTCCTATAACAGCCTTATAACTATCAATGTCTGGTAAATCCAAACACGTATTCGATTGCTCATTCATCCATTTAGATGTTGCATTGACCACATGAATTTCGGTCTGTTTTTGTAAATAAGTATCCAGTAAATCCAATGCCACAGGATGACTATCTACTACGCCTAAATGTGTAACACCTTGGCCTTTAGCATGACTAAGCAATTGATCTGTAAAATTAAACAAATGTGTACAGTATTGTTTTAACTGATGTTCTGGAAGAACCTCCAACAACCATAAAAGTTGTTCATCTACCAGCCCCCCCTGCCCTTCAACCATACGATAGAAATCTAGTTTCGTTATTGTATAATGTTGGCGCACTAGGTACTTGTGTACCTTTTCTAACACGGCGTAATTAACAAAAGCAAACGGCTTAGCCGCGTCAAAAATGACGAGCGGCTTATGAGTGTTCACTTTTGTTAGCATTCTAAAAATATCTCGATAGGTTTTTACTTCGTCGTTAAGTAATAACTGACTATAAAGCCCATACCCCAATAACCAGTCATCCTTTGGGATACCTTTTTCCAAATACATAACTGACCGCACGATATATGACAGGTCATACTGTGACATAAACTGTGATTTTTGGCAGCCGAAGCCAAATGGTCCAAAGTGGAACCATTGCTGTAAAATTGATGACGTAATTAAATGACAATGTGGCTCTATAAACCCGGGCATCACAACTTCTTCTTCGCGTAAGCAATAAAAAGTCGCAATAAATCCCGATTGATACACCCTATGCTTCACTTCTTCCAGTGAGCCTAGTGCCCATATTTTTCCATTATAAATCGCCATAGCCTCATAAAAATGTGCTTGGTTATCAAAACTGCTATAGATTCTGCCACTATGAATAATATGAACGCACGCGCTGCTATCAAATGACTTATCATCTTCAATTACCCTTTGATTACCCACTAATTGACGTATTTGTTGTGCATATTCAGCGAGTTTATCTAATAACCCATCAAAGAATACATGGTCTAATGAAAAGGTCTGCTGCTTAAAATTTATGTCATTCATAGCATGGTCTCCAACCTAACTATACTCAGTTTAGTTAAGCCATGGAGCAAAGCTATTACACAGTATTACAGCACTGTGAAACAAATAAGTATGGTGGGTAGGTGAGGTAAGCTGGTTCCATTTCGTTGGGCTTTCATGAAGTAATTATAATGGATATTGAGTTATTACAATAATTGACTCAATACCCACACCTGTATTGGTAAAGCAACTATTTAATTGGTAGTTTTACATCTGCAAACAATGCATCAACATCATCTTGATTGCGTAATAAACTGGCTCTTTCAACAACATCCTTTGTCAAATGAGGTGCAAAACGCTCTATAAAATCATACATATAACCACGCAGGAAACTGCCTTTCCTAAAGCCTATTTTTGTAGTGCTCGCTTCAAATAAATGACTTGCATCAATACAGACTAAATCTTGATCGGCTTCCACATCAATCGCCATCGATGCAACAACCCCAACGCCCAGCCCTAAACGAACATAGGTTTTTATTACATCGGCATCTGTCGCAGTAAATACAATATGTGGTTCTAAACCATGCGCATTAAACGCCTTATCTAACTCAGAACGACCAGTAAAACCAAATACGTAGGTAATTAAAGGATATTGTGCAACATCCTGTACCGTTAAATTAGTCGCTTTTTGCGCCAACGGATGATCTTTCGCAACAACAATACTGCGATTCCAGTGATAGCATGGAAGCATAACCAAATCTGAGTATAAGTGTAGCGCCTCTGTTGCAATTGCAAAATCAGCATCTCCTCGCGCTGCAGCATCTGATATTTGCTGGGGCGTGCCTTGGTGCATATGTAACGAAACTGCCGGATACTTTTTCATAAACCCTTGAATCACATTGGGTAATGCATATCTGGCTTGGGTGTGTGTTGTTGCAATATTAAGTTTACCTTGATCAGGCAAAGTGTGTTCATTTGCTACCGCTTTTATCCCTTCTACTTTTGATAAAATCTCACGTGCAATATTTATGACCTCAGTACCAGCACTGGTTACGTGCGTCAAATGTTTACCACTACGGCCAAAAATCTGCACGCCAAGTTCATCTTCTAGCATTCTTACCTGCTTAGAAATACCCGGTTGAGATGTATAAAGGCTCTCGGCTGTTGCAGAGACATTTAAATTGTGATTTAGCACTTCTACAATGTATTTAAGTTGTTGTAATTTCATAGCTTGATTTGTTCTTATTAATTATAAATCGGCACTGACATTCCGTGACATTGATCAGAGTAATATCATCAGTATCGTTTAGGCTAGCATATTTAAGTTGAACGAGATAGCAATTGCCCATTTTGTTTGTTTATCAGCCAAAACTGAATCATGGTCTATAATGAAAAATAATGAATTAGAAAAGTTTTTTCACACTTATGAATGTAATACTGTTCAGAATGCAATTAATTGATGTAATATAAAAAATCATCTTCTTGAGTCGTGGTCAAAGAGAATTCGTTATGTTTGTTTCTATAATTATTATGTTGATTGTTGCACTGATAGTCATTGCCGTGTGGGTGAGTGCGATTCAACAGCACAAGGAGAAACAAGAAGCTGAACGTCGTAAAGAATTAACTAAGCAAAAAAAAGTTATTGAAGAATCAGAAGACGTTTTAGTGAACAGCTCCAATATCCCTATGTCTGAAATGCTAACGCGAGTTTTGCAACGCAGAATTCATGATGCATTAGCAACCATGGTAGAGCTTTCACCTACCTCCAGAGAATTAAAAAACCGTTTGCACGAAGCCAAAGAGCGAGTCAATACGCCTGTTGAGTCTGAAAGCAAGAGTGATACATTGTCTTTACCTGATAATGACAAGCAGCTTATCGCTTTAGTTCAAGGCATTAAAAAACTCAGAAACGTGCTTCGTTCGGAACACTCTAAAGGCAAAGTTGATACGCAGCAATTTGTTGCAGAAGACCGCCGTCTTGAAAAACTGCAATTAAAAATAAACGTTGAGAGCCAAATAAAGCGTGGCGTTTCAGCGCGTACCGCAAATATGGTCGGGTCCGCGAGGCAATATTTTGAAAAAGCCTATGCGACTATCTGTGCGGTAACATACAGCGATGACTATGTAACAGAAAAGAAAAATTTACTTGAATCGTACTTAAATGAAATAAGTACTGAGTTAAAAGCTTCAAATGCCTCTGCAGTTAAGAAAAAGAATGAGCAAGAGCAAGATGATTTAGATATTTTGTTCGCGCCCAAGAAAAAGTGGTAAGCCACTTTTTCTTGGCTTGTACTTTCTAACTAAATGCAAATTTCATTACAAATAATGCACTGAGTATCCATACACTTACCGACACTTCATGGCTTTTTTTGCACAACACTTTAACCACTGTGTAAGCAATAAAGCCAAGTGCAATGCCATGGGCAATAGAAAAAGTAAGTGGTGTCATTAATAGCACCACACTGACGGGGATCGCGTCACTCATGTCATCCCAATTCACAAACTTTAAATTTTGTAACATTAATACCGCAACATATAAAATAGCCCCAGCTGTCGCATATGCAGGCACCATTTGCGCCAAGGGCGCAAAAAATATCATCAACAAAAAACATACCCCAACCACCACCGCAGTCAGGCCTGTTTTTCCACCCACAGAAACCCCTGATACCGATTCTATATATGATGTCGTTGTTGAAGTGCCTAACATCGACCCAGCAATGGTTGCCGTACTATCTGCTGACAAAGCACGACCTAAACGAGGCATCTTACCATGCTCATCGGCTAATCCTGCTTTTTGTGTGACTGCGACTAAAGTACCTGAAGTATCAAATAAATCGACGAACAAAAATGCAAATACAACACTCAACATCGACAATTCTAATGCTGACGTAATATCTAATTGCAGCATTGTGGGCATTACACTCGGAGGTGCAGACACAATACCGTGATATTCAACTAAACCAAGTCCCCACGCACAGGCGGTTACGAGAAAGATACTTAATAACACACCACTTTTAATGTCTCGAAACATTAATGCTGCAATAATAAAGAAACTTAAAATTGCCAATAGAGGTCCAGCCGACGTAATATCACCAAGTTGTACTAGGGTTGCAGGGCTTGCCACAATAATACCGGCATTTTTTAATGCAATAAGTGCCAAAAATGCCCCAATACCAGTCGCAATAGCTTGCTTTAGAACCAACGGAATTGCTTGGATCACCCACTCTCTCACTTTAAACAGACTAAGTAATAGAAATAAGCAGCCAGACAAAAATACGGCACCGAGGGCGGATTGCCATGCGTGCCCCATACCCAACACCACGCCATAAGTAAAAAATGCGTTCAACCCCATCCCAGGGGCTAGCGCTAACGGATAGTTTGCCCAAAACCCCATTATGAAACACCCAATCGCCGCAGCAAGGCAAGTTGCCACAAACGCGGCCCCCATATCGATCCCTGCTTCAGAGAGCATTGCTGGGTTTACAAATACAATATAAACCATAGTAACAAATGTAGTTAATCCAGCGATCACTTCGGTTTTGACCGTCGTCCCTTGATGGGAAAGTGCAAATAAACGTTCCAGCATAATGTAAGGTATATAAATTAGAAACAAGTGCTTGGATTTTAACATAAAGCACTGACTTAATCGGACAAAAACGTTAGAATTCAGCTACACTAAATAGTGCATAAATAAACACGGTTGTAATATGGAAAAATCTCAGTTAGACAATGCAGCAAGTCATGATCTTGAACAGCAATTATTAAACGTACTTGAATTTGTCACAGCACCAATAAATAGTGAAGCTCGTCTACCTGAAGCAACTGACACAGCACAAGCTTATAAAAAAGGCTTATACTACCTCAAAGAACAGTCATACCCGTTAGCTGCTAAATGGATACGTCTTGCCGCGATGTCTGGTGACACCAAAGCACAATTTTATCTTGGTCTACTGTTTATTAAAGGACAAGGTGTTCCACAAAGTGCATTCCACGGTATGGCATGGTTGGTATTGGCCCAAAGTCAAGGGGTTACCGCCGCGCAAGAAATGATTGAACAAGTAAAACCCCATCTAACAACCAAACGAATTAAAGATGCACAATGCTATGCCGCAACATTATATGAGCAAATCCACCAGCTGCAGTTTTTAAGCCCTGAACCGCAAAAGTAAATCGTCTCCTGTTTGGTAGTATAAAACGCTGATAGTTACCACATTAAAGAGTGCGTATTGATCGTACTCTCACTATTCTGTTAGTGCTTTTACAAATAGCATTACCTTTGCGCTTCTGTGGCCACATTCTCATGCTCATGCTCATGCTCATGCTCAACTTATACCCAAAAAGACACAACTCACGTATATGTCCACTATAAAAAAGTACTTATTTAAAAGATGAGTACCTTATGAGCTCCCGCACATTTTTTAAACAAAATAATTAAAATTCTTCTTGCCTTAAAACACTGTATAAACTACTGTATATAAATACTGTATATAACACCAGTGAGTAAATATGTTAAACACCAATACCTATCCACTCGTTTTGCGTAGTAAAGTGCACCAGCAGACACGCTTAAAGATGGTTCACACTCGTGATGATATCAGTGCGAATTTAGAGTTATTGAATATTATTCATTTGTGTAACCAAAAGCATGGTTGGACATTGTTAATAGCGCCTGAGCATATTCCTAATAAATCTATGCTTGAGCGATGCTCAATAGACTCAAGTAAATTGCTGGTTATTAAACAAAAACATATTTCAAACTTACAGTATGTACTAAATGAAGCACTCAATAATGGTAACTTTGCAGCTGTGATCACATGGACCAATGTAACCACCGCAGATCAGTTAAAAAACATGAACTTAAATTTGTCTGGTACAGAATTATTTTGTTTTTCAAAAATACCAAGCCAAGATACGTGTACAATAGACGCTATGATTTCTTAAATAACCGCTAATATGTGCTATTGCTCCGATCTACTACCTTACGATAAATGTTGTAAACCCTTCATTGAGGGCAGTAATAGCCCTTCATCAGCAGAGCAACTAATGCGCTCTAGGTACTCAGCATATTGCATAAAGAATGCAAATTATATTCTTGATACGTATGCATCTTCTCAACAGAAGATGCATAACACGACTGACATACTGCAATTCGCCAATGAAGTCAGCTTTATTAAGCTTGACGTTATTAAGACTTCAGACAATGATTTATATAACTACGTAGAATTTAAAGCACATTATTTAGTTGAGGATAAACATTGTCAGCTCCATGAAAACTCGAGATTTGTTCAAGAGTGTGGGCTTTGGAAGTACTTAGACGGTGAGTTATTTGACCCGCCAGAAATTAAAATAGGCCGAAATGATCTATGCCCCTGCGGAAGTAGTAAAAAATTTAAAAAGTGCCACGGGTAGTCTAGTCGCACTAAAAATAATGGCATTATGCGCTTTGCATTAGCGCATTTTGCATTTCTTGACTATTAAGTTGATCGTACATTGCCGCTGCATCCATTTTTGGTTTATCGATCGCCACACCACCATGTATTTCTGACTCAAGTCTACGCCTAACAGCTAACTCACAATTATCAACAACCATTAACGGAATATGTTTGTAATCATCACGAATAGCCAGAGGTTCAGGGTCAAGGCAATTAGCTAAGCGCAGACTTGCCATACTGCTTCGAGACAAAGATTCGGCGTTATTTTTTCCTATGAGCATATCAAACTGTGCTGGCGCTAAGCTTTGTTTTGGGCCAACTTGAAACTCTTTTTTGAGCGCATCTTCGCTTAAGTCTGATTCTACTGTTTCATCTTCTGGTAGGTGAAACTGACTAAAATCAAGTGCATCTTGAGACAGCATAGCTAATAACATCGAAAAGTCAGCACGGCGTTGTTCATTAACGCTAACAGAGAGTGCTCCGCCAAGTTGATCTTCTCTGGTTAAAATACTGCCTATTTGCATAGAGTTTCACCGATTGTGTCTAAATATAATTATTTATCGGCATTTTTTACATTTTCTTTAGTGGTTTTCTTTACTTAATTAAAAACTTTGATATTATCAGCGCCGTTGTTTAGGAGGGGTTCCCGAGCGGCCAAAGGGATCAGACTGTAAATCTGACGGCACTGCCTTCGCTGGTTCGAATCCAGCCCCCTCCACCATAACAACGAAACAAATACAATTTGGAGGGGTTCCCGAGCGGCCAAAGGGATCAGACTGTAAATCTGACGGCACTGCCTTCGCTGGTTCGAATCCAGCCCCCTCCACCAAATTGTTTTTGATAGCTCCATAAGATGGAGGGGTTCCCGAGCGGCCAAAGGGATCAGACTGTAAATCTGACGGCACTGCCTTCGCTGGTTCGAATCCAGCCCCCTCCACCATCTTATTTATTTTCTCAAAACTCCGTTATTCTTCTTTTATTGTGCTTTGGAAATAAACAAACTTCTGCCACTTACCCGAAACCATCTTACATGCTCTTGATAATCACTACAGTAACGTGAAACAATTTGCCAAAATGCATGATTATGTGCCAATACATGGCAATGCGCTAATTCATGAATAATGACATACTCTATAGCGGCTTTATGAGCGCCTACTAACAATGTATTAAATGTCAGTGCTTTATTACTGGAACAACTTCCCCAACGGCTCTTGTACTCTCTAAACTTCACCGACGCTATACAAACTCCCATATTTTTAGTCAACGCTGGTAACACGGACATGACATACCGCTCTAGCTCACTTTGTAAGAGTAACAACAACGCCTTTCTGCACTCTGCCGTATTGCTTGGCTGCGTGACACACACATTCACAGTCTGTTTATTATGAATAACTTCACTTTCACCCGTAGAGTGAAAGTGGCACTCGAAAACCTCTCCAAAAATACGAACTTTAGAAGACACCCAAGGCACTTGTAATTGAGGCAGAGTCTGTAGTTTTTTCTGCTGTGCCAATACCCAGCTCTGTTTGCTTAGCAGCCAGCTATGCAATTGATGCGTAGAAACACCCATTGGCGTATGTACGACGACACCTGCCTCTGTAACTTTTATAGCAATACTGCGCCGACGGTTACTTTGTTTTAATTGGTATTCAAACATAACGATAAAATTATTTACTTTTCTCCATTCTACCTTGCAAATTAACTGCTAACCTATAAGTAAATGATGAAAAAGATCAGATAGCTATGAATTCAAAACCGTGTTGCCAGTATCAATCACCTGATGGACAAATATGTCAGGAAATTGATATGGGTTCAGGGTTCTGTTTTTGGCATGATGCAAAATTCGACAAAAGTGGACTAGAGCTCACTCAAAAGCTTGAACGGTACGCAAAACGCGGTGGTCTACTACAAGGATTGGAACTAAAGCGTGCAAATCTCGAAGGGCTTAATTTAGTAAAGTTTGGTGATCACAATGGATATGATCTTTCTTATGGTAATTTCTACCGAGCTAATTTACGCGGTGCGCATTTATTTAACAATACGATTGAGCATGCTTCTTTAATGAAAGCAGATTTACGTGAAGCCAATCTACATTGCTGTAAACTGGAAAATACAAATTTGTTAGGTGTTAAATTAGATAATACCCGTATTGATAACCTACATCTAGGTGACAAACTTATGCAGGAAGTACGGGCACATCAAGCAATCAAAGAAAAAGCGCCAGATGATGCCATTGACTTGTTCCAACAATCCGAGGAAATTTATCGGTTGTTAAGAAAAGCTGCAGAGCAACAAGGATTATTTGAAATGGCGGGTAAGTATACGTATAACGAACTGCGTATGCGACATCAACAATACCCTAAAAACTCCAAGAAACGCTGGATATCTAGCGCCATAAATTTACTCTGTGGATATGGTGAAAAGCCTGAAAATGTAATTCGTTTTAGCTTAATTATGATCGCCGTTTGCGCCGTTTTATACTTTATTACAGGCATTAGCTACCAAGATCAGGTCATACAATTGAGCAGTAGCAATACATTCGTAGAAAACCTCAGTGCATTACTCAATAGCTTCTACTTCAGTGTTGTCACATTTACAACGCTCGGTTACGGAGATATTACCCCGGTTGGTATATCTCGACTTATTGCCAGTATTGAGGCTTTTACTGGCAGTTTCTCTCTGGCTCTGTTCGTGGTAGTTTTCGTTAAACGTATGACCCGATAGCATATATGTTTAACTGATTTCCTCTTTTAATTTCATCAAAAAGTCCTCCATGAAAGCGGTGCGTTTGGCTGCTTCACTCTTTGCTGCATCCGTGTGCATTTGCGCCGCGATATGCAATAGCTTAATAAAGAAATGATCTAATGTGTACTTCTTATCATCAGCCTCTCGATATTCACACATTGGATCTTCTGGATGATATAAATGTCGTGCAATCGCTCCCCCAACCTTCATACAGCGACTCACACCAATTGCGCCTAATGCATCCATCCGGTCTGCATCTTGAACAATTTTTGCTTCTAATGTCATTGGAGTTACATTCGCACTGAAGCTATGCGCCACAATCGCATGATGTATCGCAGCTAATTTAGTATCATCATATCCCTGTGATTGCAGAAAAACGACCGCTTTATCGGCTGCCATGTGTGATGCTTTTGCTCTATCGGGGTGATTTTTTGCCACAGCTACGCAGTCGTGTAACCACGCTGCAGGAAGCACAATACTCAGATCTGCATTTTCTACTTCGGTAAGTTGCTTTGCGACTTTAACCACGCGTTCAATATGCGTTATATCGTGCGCAGTATCAGCAAACGTACCCCCTAGCATAAATTCGCGACATGCCGCTTCTATATTTTGCATAAAAATCTCTTAAAAAATGAATGAAACTGACCTAAAACCCATTAATCACGGTGTTTTCATTGTATGTTGACACGGGCTTAACTAAAATGGCAAGTACTCAATTTAGTTAGGAATTTGTATGTCTAGTGTGGTCTATTTGCAACCCGGTAGAGAAAAGTCACTTAAACGTAAACACCCTTGGATATTTTCCAAGGCAATAAAAAAAATAAAAGGCAAGCCTGCGCTGGGTGACACTGTAACGGTATATAGTCATGACGGAAAGTTCCTTGCTACAGCAGCATATAGCCCTGAGTCACAGATCAGAGCCCGCGTGTGGACTTTTGATGAACATGAACAAATTGACACCCAGTTTTTCATTAAGAAGCTTGAGCGTGCACTTAATGCTCGTCAACATGTGATTAATGAAGGAGGCTTAACGGGATTTAGACTTAGTGCTGCAGAATCTGATGGTCTTCCCGGTATTACTATTGATAAGTTTGACGACTATTTAGTCTGTCAGCTACTCAGTGCCGGTGCTGAACGCCACAAAGGCGACTTACTCATGGCGCTTCGTCATGTCTTTCCTGAGTGCAAGATATATGAACGCTCTGATGTAGAGGTTCGTACCAAAGAAGGCTTAGATAAAACGACAGGCGCACTGTGGGGTGATGCGCCAACTCAACCAATACTCATTGAAGAAAATGGCTTAAAATTAGAAGTCGATATCATTAACGGCCACAAAACTGGCTTTTATCTTGATCAGCGAGACAGTCGAGCTGCATTAGAACGTTTTTCAAAAGGTAAAAGCGTCTTAAATTGCTTTTGTTACACAGGAACTTTTGGTTTATACGCACTAAGAGGCGGTTGTGAAAATGTGATAAATGTTGACGTATCACAAGCCGCTCTCGATATCGCCAAACGTAATGTTGAGCACAATGAACTCGACATATCGCGAGCCGAATTTGTCAAACAAGATGTCTTTAAACTGTTACGCCAATACCGTGATGAGGGCCGACAGTTTGATACCATTGTGATGGATCCACCAAAGTTTGCAGAAAGTAAAGCACAACTCAACGGAGCATGTCGCGGCTATAAAGATATCAACATGATAGCAATGCAAATATTAAAGCCTGGTGGCACATTACTGACTTTCTCTTGCTCAGGCTTAATGGAACAAAACTTGTTTCAAAAGGTGGTTGCAGATGCTGCACTTGACGCAGGCAAAGACTTGCTGATTGTTGAACGATTAAACCAAGCAGCAGATCACCCTATTTCAGGTAATTACCCAGAAGGGTTTTACCTCAAAGGTTTAGTTTGTAAAGTGTATTAACGTATCCATGCAATATCTAAAAAGGGGCTATCGCCCCCTTTAATTTTAGCCTAATACATTTAATTAAACTGGGTGATCTCAAGCCCAAGTAAATAACCAGGTTCTTGTTCTTGTGTACATCTCACCACTTTAGCATGTGCGTTCAAAGGAGGGGTAGAGCTGCTATTCGAATCTATGTATACTTCCACCAACGTATCCATTTCTATCGGTTCTTCGATTTCGATAGATAACCCCGTTGCACTCAAGTCGTTACATATTCCCTCTAAAGTCAGCCCAGATTCTAACAATTTAATTTGTGCTTTCGCGTTGACCATCATTCGCATAAAACGACGTTTGTCTTCGTGCAACATACCCAACTCCTAGACCATTAATTTTAGTTTTTCTAATAAGGATTGCATTGAAAAAGGTTTAACCACATATGCGTCACACCCAGCTTCAAAGCCTGCCTGTTGTTCTTGCTCAGTTTCAAGCCCTGATAGCATAACAACTGGTATATCTTTGGTTTCCGGCGTATTTTTTAACAGTCGGCATGTATCATAACCATCCAGTCCAGGCATACACACATCAAGTAAAATCGCATCTGGCCGTTGCGCTATCGCATTAGACAAACAGCTTTTACCTGAATCTGCATAACTCAATGTAAACACCTCAGACAATGCCATACTCAGCATTTCATAGTTAAAATATTCGTCATCCACAACCAATACATGAGGCGTGGTATTCCTTGTTTGCTCTGCGGACATGGTTAGTGTCACTTCCTTTTCAAGATCCAAAAATTGATTCCTCTTATTAAAATAATGGGCTTGACCCAAAAAGCAAGCTTCAAGTTAAATTATTCACACTCTTTGAGCGCATTCATAATCCTTTTGGCTGAAATTGGATAAGGTGTTCCTAATGTTTGAGCAAACAATGACACCCTTAGTTCCTCTTGCATCCAAAAAATATGTACTAATTCCTCGGGAATCGGTAGCCCTTTAGGTATCCTTGACTGCGCCTTATTATATACTTGCGCTACTTTTTCTAACTCCAACACACACAATCTATCGCGATTTGGATCTACAGGTAGCTTTTCCAATCGTTTTTCTATTGCTTTCATATAACGTAACAAATCATCGAGTTTCTCACTGCCATGACTGGTTACAAAGCCTTTAAATACTAATCTTTGTAATTGCGACTTAACGTCTCCATGAGCCGTTATCATCGTTAAATCAATAGACCCTTTCATGCGCTTATTTATTGCATGCGCAACACTTAATACTTGCTCAACTTGAGTCGCAATATGAACAACACAATCACCTAGTTCACCACGAATTGCCTCTTTTGCGTGCTCAAATGCTTGCTCATTACGAATATCTCCATACTTAAGCAACAGTTTATCTACCCCAGCTGCGATGCAATCATCAATCAGGTCTTGTACTTTACCGAATGGATTAAAATACAAACCAAGTTTGGCTTTGTTTGGGAGCTTCTGTTGTAAATACTTTATTGGTGATGGTACATTTAACAAGACTAAACGACGTAAGCCTTGTTGATGTGCTGATAGTGCTTTTATTTGACTATCAAATAACTCAATTGCTGCACTGCTTTTTTTATCTACGAGTGCTGGAAACGCTTTTATCTCATAACTACCCTGCTTTTTTGTATATTCACTGGGTAAATCTCCAAATTGCCACTCTATGATCTGTTGCTGCTCTATGCCTTTTTCAGCGACTTGAGACAACGTATCTGCAACTTTTCCCTGCAACTGTGTTTTGATTGCATGCAAGTCAAACCCATGAGCAAGCACAACATCTTTATCACCAAGTACCTGAAATTGCATTTTAAGATGTGCATCTAGAAGAGTTAAATCCCACGCATCAGCGTCCACCTTGACACCTGTCATACGTAACAGCCTAGTACTCAATGCATCGATCAAATTACCTTGTAAAGGTTCAACAGTCGCCAAAACCGCGTCTGCATAATTGGGGGCAGGTACAAAGTTACGCCTAATCGCCTTTGGTAAACTTTTAATTAAACCACAGATCAGCTCATGCCTAAGAGCGGGAATATGCCAATCAAAACCACTCTCTGAGACTTGATTAAGCAGTGCCAATGGAATATTAACGGTGACACCATCCACGGCTTTCCCAGGCTCGAAGTGGTAACTCAACGGCAAAATAATATTACCTTGCTGCCAAGTATCAGGATAGTCAAACTCCGTAATCTGCTCTGCACCGTGGCGCATCAACTGCGCTTTATTCATATGTAAATAGCGTTTATCTTGGTGCTTTTTATCTTTCCACCAATGTGAAAACGCTGCTCGAGTATTTACTTCTTGAGGGATTTTTTGGTCATAAAACTCAAATAACTGTTGCTCATCAACTAAAATATCGCGACGTCGTGCCTTTTGCTCTAAGACCTGAATATCATCAATCAAATCTTGGTTGTATTGCAAGAACCCTTCATTCTGACCCAGCTGTTGACCTATTAAAGCTTCTTTTAAGAATAATTCACGGCATAACTTAGGGTCAATTTGACTATACACACTGCGCTTTCTGCCAACAATGATCAGTCCATAAAGTGTTTGTTGTTCATACGCAATCACACACCCAGGTTTCTTTTCCCAATGTGGCTCACTATAACTGCGCTTAACCAAGTGCTGAGCCATAGAAGGCACCCAAGCAATATCTATTTTTGCATTAACTCGTGCGTAAAGCTTACTGGTTTCAACCAATTCAGCCGACATCAACCATTTCGGGCTTTTCTTAAATAAAGTTGAACCTGGAAACACGTGAAACTGGCTATTTCTAGCCCCTTTATAATGCTGCTTTTCATCCTTAAAACCAATATGGCTGAGCATACCACTCAAAAGTGCCTGATGGACATTATCCAATTCAGCCTCGTTGTCTGTTAACTTCAAACCCATTTCTTCAACAACTGAGGTTAACTGATAAACAATATCTTGCCATTCACGAATACGCATATATGCCAAAAAGTCTTTCTGGCATAATTTTCGAAACTGGCCTCGGGAAAGTTCTGCTTGCTGTTGCTCTAAATAATACCAAAGGTTTAAAAATGCAATGAAATCCGAATCTGGGTGCTCAAAGCGTGCATGTTTCTCATCTGCCGCTCCTCGACGTTCTGAAGGACGTTCCCGAGGATCTTGAATCGATAAAGCAGCAACAATAACAATGACTTCTCGTAATGCCCCTAACTTATCCGCACTCAATACCATTTTAGCTAAACGCGGGTCAATAGGTAATCGGCTCAATAACCGTCCAGATTGTGTCAACTTGGTCGCTTGATGACGTTTACTAGGATAAACTGCTTCAAGCTCTTCCAGTAACGATACACCATCATTGATATTACGATTGTCTGGTACCTGAACAAAAGGAAACTCACTGATATCACCGAGTCCGAGTCCAAGCATTTGTAAAATAACCGAAGCCAAATTAGTTCTTAATATTTCTGGATCCGTAAATTCAGGACGAGATAAAAAATCATCCTCAGAATACAGACGAATACATACTCCAGAAGCAACTCGTCCACAGCGGCCTTTACGCTGATTCGCACTGGCTTGCGATACAGCTTCAATTGGTAAACGCTGTACCTTGGTTCGATAGCTATAACGACTGATCCGTGCTGTCCCTGGGTCAATAACATAGCGAATACCCGGCACTGTTAAAGACGTTTCAGCCACGTTCGTCGATAGTACTATACGTCGTTGGCTATGAGCGGCAAAAATTCGGTTCTGCTCTGCGTTAGATAATCGCGCATACAAAGGGAGTACTTCTACCCCTCGTAAATTACGCTTTGCCAATGCATCAGCGGTATCACGAATTTCACGTTCACCATTAATAAAGATTAGAATATCACCAGGACCTTCATCACACAGCTCATCTACCGCATCAAAAATACCCTGTAATTGATCATTTTGTGCTTCGATATCATTATTTGCCGTTTCAGCCGCAGGTCTATAGCGTACTTCTACTGGATAAGTTCTTCCTGATACTTCAATGATAGGGGCATCATTAAAGTGCTTAGAAAAGCGCTGAGGGTCTATAGTTGCAGAGGTAATTATAACTTTTAAATCTGGCCGTTTAAGCAACAAGTTCTTCAAGTAACCTAATATAAAGTCAATATTTAGACTACGTTCATGGGCCTCATCAATAATAATTGTATCATATTGATTTAAAAAACGATCTTGTTGTATTTCTGCCAATAAAATACCGTCAGTCATCAATTTAACATAGGTGTTATCTGATACTTGATCGCTAAAACGAATTTTAAAGCCAACTTCATTGCCCAATTCACAGCCGACTTCTTCGGCAATACGATTTGCAACAGTACGTGCTGCAAGGCGTCTAGGCTGTGTATGTCCAATGTAGCCATCAATACCGCGTCCAAGCTCCAAACATATCTTTGGTAGCTGAGTGGTTTTTCCTGAACCTGTTTCACCCGCAACAATAACAACTTGATGTGCAGCTATCGCGGCCTTAATTTCATCTTTTTTCTGACTTACCGGAAGCTGCTCTGGATAAGTCACCTCTGGTAATTGCTCTATACGAGCTAGTTTCAATGCTTGGCTACGTGCAATCGCTTGGGCAATAGATTGAACTGCTTTAGTTTGCTTCATTTCATCTGTAATTTTTTTTGTGCCGTGAAGGCGTTTTTTTAAAATGAATTGATCTTTCTTTAGGCAAGATTTTAGTTCAGAAAACAGCGGTCCAACACTCACTTCGCGATACCTTTATATAATACAAATCGCGAAGTAGTGTATCAAAAACATCTAACTGAGCCCATAATTATGCCCAGTTATTATATAAAATGATGGTTACACGTATCGATTCCCCGACTCATATGTATCATGTAAGTGCTTATCAAGCGCCAAAAGTACATTCGCTCGACTAATTACTCCCTTTAACCGCCCATCCTCATCACAGACTGGATAAAGCTTAGGGGCATTTACTGTCATACGATCTGCCATCTGTACGATACTATCAGTTGGGGCTACGCAGATAGGATCACTATTCATAACATCACTAACAACGCTATGGGACTCATTTTGGTAAGTCGCCTCTAGCATTTTCTTAAGACAGTCTTGTTCAGACAAGAACCCTAGGACGTGTTTGTTACTATCAATAACAGGGCCACCTGACTGGCCACTTTGTAATAATTTCTCAACTGCCGCTTCTATGCGCATATCGGCAGAAAAAGTGACAGGGCGATGATTTAAATAGTCTGCTACTTGAATTGATTGCATGGTATCGGCTCCATTAAAAAACGCCAGCATTCATAACTATAGCTGGCGTCAAGCAATTTGCCTGTAATTTTTAGTCGTGTTTAAAAATACCGACCTTTGTTGGCTGGGTATTCGTTTTACTAGCTCGATACATTCCTCTGGTATTAAATGGCATACTTATGTTGCCTTGGGTATCAACAATTATCACCCCACCAGTCCCCCCCACTGGTAGCAATACGTCATGAATGACAGTTTTACCGGCTTCAGTTATAGTTTTCCCTTGATATTGTACTCGCGCGCAAATATCAGCAGCCACATTATAACGAATAAAATACTCTCCATGACCTGTTGCAGATACTGCACAAGACGCATTATCTGCAAATGTCCCAGCACCAATAACTGGCGAGTCGCCAATTCGGCCATAGCGCTTGTTGGTCATACCACCAGTGGATGTAGCTGCTGCAATATTACCACTTTTATCCAATGCCACAGCTCCTACTGTCCCTACTTTATACTCAACGTCTAACGATTGGTGTGCAGCTTGATACTCTTTATTCTGTTGTTTTGCTTTTTCCATTTTATCTTTAGCACGCTCTAGCGCTTTATATCTATGCGGTGTATCAAAAACCTTATTATCCACTAATTGAACACCCTGCTGTTGAGCAAACACTTCAGCCCCTTGGCCACTAAGCATGACATGCACAGATTCTTCCATTACTAACCGAGCAAGATGAATTGGGTTTTCGATATGCTTAACACCCGCAACCGCACCAGCTTCTCGTGTTTTACCAAACATAATTGAAGCATCAAGCTCATGCTCTTCATCATGAGTATATACTGCGCCTTTACCTGCATTAAAATACGGTGAATTTTCAAGAATAGTCACTGCCTGAGTAATGGCATCCAAACTGCTTCCCCCCTTATCCAGTACAGTGTATCCAGCTTCCACTGCCTCTTGCAGCTTCGCTCTATATGCTTGTTCTTTTTCGGGTGTAAATTTGCTCTTTTCTATGGTACCAGCGCCGCCATGTATCGCGATTGCAATAGGCATCTCAGCTGCACTAGCGGATTTCCCAATAAACATAAGCGATGTAAATAAAGCACAAAAACTGAGTGACTTCTTATTCATATTATAAAACTCATTGCTAAAATATCGACCATGCGTCTTATCGGATCTTAATGCAAGCTATACACGACCAATTTTCTTAAGGCATAAAAAAAGCACCTTACGGTGCTTTTTAAATTCAATCGAATTTTTAATCAGCTTGTTGCTGTGCTTTTAAACGCGCTAAACGTGCAACCTGGTGTGTTGACGTTAAAAAAGCGAAAATTGGGGCTAAATAACCACGCTTGCGTAGCTCTAGGTGCTCTTCATCACTTAGTTCATTAAGCTTACGCTCATCAACTAAATAGATACCATTAATATCTTTCTTCTCACCTTTAATGTCTACTGTCAGCGTTTGCTGTACAAGAAGCTCTTTATCAGCAAGGTACTGTGTAAACGCTTCTGTAACACGTGAAAACTCAATGAAGTTAACCAATGCTTCTTTACGTGCTTTTAAATAATCCGTTTCCTCGCCGTCTTTAAACAACGCGTTACCTTGCTCTTCACCAACCAGTGAACTCGCTTCATCAATCACAATACCGTATTGATCTTCTTCTGGGTGCTTAACAAGCCCAAATGGGTAACGAGTTGCAGCTAACGGAGCGAAACCAGATGTCCACTTGCCATTTTCAACAAACAAATTTTCGCCCGGCTCCAAGCCAAACATAGCCACTGGCTGAAATTGACCTGATTCTGTATTTTTTACAAAGGCCATTGGAAATTCAGTGGCTACACGCGCAAACTCATGCGCAACAACTGGCATTAAGTGCTGAGATTTTAAGAAATCAACATTGATGCCATTTTGTACTTTCGTGTTGGCATGTTTTTCGTTGTGTAAAGGCTGCACTTGTTGCTCTGCCATAATATTACTCCATTCAATTTTCATATTTATTACTTTTTGTTGGCATAAGGCTAAAGGTTTTAAAAAGAAAAGGAAAGCCCTAACTTAGGGAATATCGTTAATTATTTATTATTAGCGATAACAACGAAAAGAGCATGAATCAACTTACCTTTCTATACTCGTTACAAACCCGATTAAAAACATAAAACTAGGTTTCACTTAAAGCAATTTAGTTATAAGTTTCTTACTGCTCCACTCGAAAAAATATCGTATACTGGGCGGCATAAATTCAACCATTCATTCCGCTTATTTAAAGTGATAACAGAGTTGTTTTGCATGGTATTTATACAAACTTGAACGATACCAACCTGCTAATAAACCGAACGATTAAAAGGAGCATATTTTGCAATATCAAAACAACTCAACGAATCATGCTTTGGTCAAAACAATAGATGCCTCAACTGACAGCAAAAAGTGGTTAAAAACAGCCTCAAATTATCGCCCAGATTGGGTGTTACCAACCAACAGTTACCCAGGGTTATGGGCTAAAGTGCACAATGACTATTTCGCCTTTATCAAAAACGTTATTGAAGCGTTTTCAACACCGTTTAACTATTCAGCAAATAATGTAAAACGCGTCAGTTGCAATTATGCATTGGTTACACAAGAGCCGAGTAGTTTACAACCATTTCAAACAATTCCACATTTCGATTTACCAAAGGATAATCAAATCGCACTCGTTCATTATCTGTGTGACGCACAATTTGGTGGTACAGGGTTTTATAGTCATAAATCAACGGGGATCAATAGAGTCTCAAGACACAATCATGATGACTATATTCACTCCATTAAAAAAGAAATAGACCCGCACACTGCACAATCCCCACAATATATCACACACACTCATCCTTTATTCGTGCGCGAGCATTATGAAGCGGCACAATTTGGAAAGATAGTTGCTTACCCTGGTAACTTACTCCATTCTGCATGTATCCCACAGCAGCTTCCTAAAGCGAACGATTTACGCTCTGGGCGATTAACCATTACAACATTTGCCACCTTAGGAGAAGATATCTAACCCTTCGCCATACCATGGCGACAAATATGCTCTAATAAAGTGCGGTGTGGCTGCAAATGCTTTTTGCAAAACAATACGCCCTGATCTATTTCATATTTTAATTTGTTTAGCTTATCTACATCCGCATATTTACTTGCTTCATGTGATAAGTTCGTTGGAAAGTTCATTCCATAAAGTACATATAAAAAGTTGTCTAACCTAAATGAATCAATTGTATATCTGAAGTCGAATTGTGATGGTATTTTATACTTCCACACCTCTAGCTTTTCTTTTAATTCATCTGATAATGACGCACTATTTCTATTATCTTTCCAAAACTCTGAGTCGTCTCGCTTCGATAGGTAATAATGCAATTTAATAAAGTCACAGGTTGATTCCCACATTTGGCAAATGTCTCGATTGAATCGCTTTGCACTCAGTGCCATACTCTCAGTATGAACTGGTAACATATTCGCGAACACCCTTGCAGTCACATCAAACATCAGTAACCCGGTGGCTTCTAATGGCTCGACAAACCCTTGAGACAACCCCATCGCGACACAATTATTGATCCATGCACGCTTTTGATAGCCAACTTTCATCTTTATTTTACGTACATCAGAATACGTCAGCGGCCGCTTTAAATAATCTGACAACGTCTGTAATGCATCATCATCAGATTGGTGCTTACTTGAAAAAACATACCCTACCCCTCTGCGGCTTTGTAAACCAATATCCCAGATCCAGCCATTTTCTTGTGCTGTAGATATTGTAAACGGAGGAATTGTTTGTTCTGGGTGATCATAAGGTACTTGAATCGCAAAGGCGGTGTCTGTCAATAAAACCTCTTTTTTACTTAAAAACTCACCTCCCAATGCCTGTTCAATCAATAACGCCTTAAACCCGGTACAATCAACAAATATATCAGCAGTCAATGTTGAAGGAAGATCCGTAGTGAGATGAGAAATAAAGTTCTGCTTATTTGTGTGAACATCCACCACATTTGCTTTAACATTCTTCACTCCCAGATTTTCTATCGCATGCTGTGACAACAGTTGTGTGAACTTTCCCGCGTCTAAATGGTAGGCATAATTAAAAATCCCTGTGTACTCTTTATCATTATATCTCTTAGGACCAACTCCAAGCGCACATGCATGAGACTGCACCGATACAAGATCTGCAAAATGCGTTTGGCCCAATGTCTTATCTAACAACCAATAAGGTGTAACATCAACAGGTGTAAGCTTAGGAAAGTCAAAAATATGATGATAAAATGATGACTGACCTTTATTAGGCGCAACCTCCCAATCAACAAACTTAATACTTTGCTTAAAAGAAACATCGCATTTTTGCACAAACTCTGTTTCACTAATTCCAAAATAGCGCAGTGTATCTTTCATTACTGGCACTGTGCCTTCACCTACACCAATGGTCGGTATATCTGGCGAGTCTACCAGGGTAATTGAAATTGTACTGTCTTTAAAAGGCTCTAACTTTTTTGCTAAGTGACAAGCCGCTAACCAACCGGCCGTCCCGCCCCCAACAATTACAATGCGCTTAATGTTTTGTTTATCTGTCATCGTTATCACTACCTACTTCAAATAATACACTACCGTTTACAATATTGGCGCTCTAATACGCTAGCTGCATCAAGTAACCCTGACCAAGAACTCACCATATCATATTAAAATCAATCCCTGATACTGAAAGAAAATACCATTATTTTTCATCAGCTATAAAAAAACCCTGACCAAAGATCAGGGTTTTTATTATTAAGTTACGACCTAGAAACGGAAGTCAACAGCTACAGAGTAACGGGTATCTGCAGAGTATGACCATGCTGCATAGCCATCACGTAAAGATGCTTTTGAACCAGCTGGAGATTGTGCATCGCCAAACTGTACGCTATCTTCACCCGTTAAGTTTGTACCAGCAAAGCGAACAGTGATCATTTCTGATACAGTATAACTCGCTGTCAGGTCAAGTGAACCATAGTCATCATGACGACGGTTTCCGTAGAAGCCTGTTTCACGGATCATGTACTCTGAACGCCAGTTATAAGCTAGACGAAGTGATACGTCATCATTTTCATAATAACCAACAGCGTTGATCGTCGTCTTAGAGCTATCTGAAAACTCACCAATCGCATCAACAAAGTTTGATTCTTCTACAGAGCCATCAGCATATGTCAGGTTAAACATAGTACCAAACCCACCACCTAACTCATGTTGTGATTGGAATTCAACACCAAAGATATCGCCACCAGTACCATCAACACGCGTATTAACCTGCCAGTTGTCTTCACCTGTTACAGGGTCAACAATACCCACATTTTGATTCAATAATGTATCAGTTGTGGTGAAGTTACTAACGTCTTTATAGAATAAAGTCACGGCAATCATGTCTGCATCACCGTAATAATATTCAATACCTAAATCAGACTGTGTCGCTTTATATGGCTTAAGGTTAGGGTTACCCTTAGTTAACTCTTCATTACCACGTTGCGTATCACCGTAACCAGAGATAGCAGTAGCCGCAAACATATCATCATAGTTTGGACGAGAAATTACTTGTGCAATTGAGAAACGTGCAATCGTATCTTCATTCACGTCGTAAGCTAAGTTGAAGCTTGGTAAAAACTCGCTGTAATCACCTTCGTCTTTAATGATGTTGGTGCCAAGACCATTATTCTGAGCAATTCCGTTTGGATCTTCACTGCCTGGGGTTGGTGCATAATAGCTTGAAGATGCATCGGTAGAAACATAACGTACGCCAAAGTTACCACGGTAGTTTTCACCACTGTAGTTTGCCATTACATAAATCGCTAAGTTTTCTTCATCGACTGTCGAGAAACCTGAGCGGTCTTCATACCACTGGTCAAATGACGCAGTTGCATTTTGACGCATCGCATTGATATCTGGCGTAGGAATGCCAATATCTTGCGTACCTGCAGAATCTGACCCTGTCCAATATTGAGTTGGGTCTATAATGTTGTGATCTTTATGTGTTGGACGGTAAGATTTTTTCTCTACTGAGTGGTCAGTCCAGCGAATACCTGCTTTCACACTTGATACATATTCATGATCTAACTCAAACGTAGCATCAACTTGGAAATAGGTTTCTTCATCTTTGTTAGGAGCACGTTGTGATGCCCAAGACTGTAAGCCTCGACCATCCCAGTCATCTGCATACTCAGAAATATTCCAACCACCTTTTGGTAGGTTAACCGTTGAAGCTTTGCCCGAGTTATCTAACACTAACCCATTAACATCAGCACCAGTACCAATAAAAGTTGCATGGTTAATAGTAAGGTCTGTGCCACCTTCAGCTGTTGTATTACCAATGCGAGTTTCTACTTTAAAGCCATCGCCTTCAAAGTTGTATGCTAAATCAATAACTTCTGATTCCATTGAAGCGAAACGAGCAAACGTTTGAAGGAATGTTCTACCTGCAGAGTCATCACGTGTATTTGAACGAACTGTACATACACCACTTGCTAGTGTTTGTTGACAGTTTTCAGTATCAGAGAATAAGAACAAGCTGTTATTGTGGTTGTTCGCATCGAGCTCTAATGTCATATAATGTAATACAAGCTCAGATGTGTCATCAATTGCATATTGTGCAGTCAAATCAACAGCCGTTCTTTCGCGTGCTTGTTCGAAGTAGTTTACAGACTCAGCACCTGACCAACCGTATGACGCTTCATTACCGCGACGTGCATAAGTTGTATCTTCAAATGCAACAGCGGCTAAAATACCAAAATTCTCGTCCGCATTTTTCCAGCTATAAAGCCCTGACACACCAGGATCTGTTTCGTCTGACTCCGATGAGTACTCAGCTTCTACTGATAAAAATGCAGTGCCTGAGTCTAAATCTAACGGTTTACGAGTCTCTACATTGACCGTACCACCCACACCGCCTTCAACAATGTCTGCTTGTGAAGATTTGTATACTTCGATACCTGAAATCATTTGAGGTGGTAAAAGAGAGTAGTTAAAACTTCTGTCAATCGCTTGCTGATCGTACCAACCCGTTGATGCAACTGCTTGGCCATTCAAAGTTGTTAATGTTAACTGGTTCGAAGCACCACGAATAGACACTTGTTGGCCTTGACCAAACTGTCGGTTTACTGCCACACCTGGGATGCGCCCTAGCGCTTCGCCAACATCACTGTCAGGGAACTTACCGATATCTTCAGCAGATACAGCGTCAACGACACCGTTCGCAAAACGTTTAGTATTAACAGACTCTTTTAAAGAACGTCGAATACCACGAACTTCAATTACTTCAACGTCTTCTTGAACTTTATTTTCATCAGCAGCATAAGCTATGCCTGATACGCCTGCACTAAGTACAAGACCGACATTAACTGCTAGTAAGCTTTTTTTAAAATTATTAGCTAACACAGGATTCCCCTTGAATCATATTGTTGGTTTTTTAAATCACTTCTGCCCAGTGATGATGACAACGCTGTCATCTAATAACAAACATACACCGTAAATTACAAATTCGCTACATCTTTTTTGTCATATTAGACAAAAAACAGTCACAAATAGCGATAAGCCTTTGATTCTTATGGAAACTGTAATTTTCGTATGATTTTTTGTTACAAAATATCGATGGGAATATAGCATAAAAAACCAATATGCAGTAATAAATTACTCAAATTGGGGACCTTTATAACTAAGGGTTATATAAAGGAGTTCGTTTATTGTGATTTTTACTGTCAAATGAGATGAGAATACTTTGGCAGAAGTGTTCAAGGGTGATAACCATTCTCAATGACAACGCTGTCATTATAGATTCTCATACTCTTTCTGTCTAGTCCTTTACTGTAAAATACTCATAACTTTTTCAGCCTATCTCCTTTAATTACGGTGCATACCAGCCAATTCATATTCAGTGTTCATTCATCAATAGCGTCAAAAATATAATAATAGACGATTCAAAGTAACAACCATAATGATATCTTCGCTAACAAGGCAACTATAAGTAATATTCGGATAATTTGCTTTTTTGGATTAACGGGAGACCAAACGAAAAGTAAGGTGTTGATTTAATGATTAAAGGTATGTAAGTACAACTATGTGAGATTGTATCGCTTCTAGTCTTTACAGGGTTTAAGTTGTCGCTAAGTACATAACAAACGAAATGTGAGCACACAACGTGTGTACTCACATAAAATCGTTACTACGGACACCAAAAAACACTAAGGTTTATATCAGGATGATTTAATACCGCGCGCAAAGGGATCTCAAGTTCGGAACCCTGCACTTTTGCCTGTTCATACATCGCTCGCTTTTCGTCACCGCTAATTAACAGTACAACCTCTCGCGATCGCGCAATACCGAATAAGGTCAAACTCATCCGCTCGGTAATACTGCCTGTCACCTCACTTTCAATCGCGTCGATTGCACAAACAATCTCTGTCGTTTGCAGAGCATGCGGCAAACCTTGTGAATTCGGGAACAGTGATGCCGTGTGACCATCTGGGCCCATACCTAAAATAGTAACATCTGGAACCTTTAATGCCTGATAAGCTTGCTCGCACTCTACTTGCCCGATACTCGCAGACTGAGCAGAGTTTTTCATAGTAATAAACGCCGCGCCTGAAGCTTTATTTTGTAGTAAAGTCTCATGAATGAAGGCTTCATTTGACTTGTCATGATTGGCATCAACCCAACGCTCGTCTACCATTGCAATTGAGATTTTTTGCCACTCTAATGATAAGTTAGATAAATGCTTATAAGCGGGTGCTGGGGAAGACCCTCCTGAAACCATAACCAACGCATTGCCATCACGTTGAATACCACCATCAATACCATGTTCTAGCAAAGCGGCTAATGCTTCTGTCATTTGTGCCTTAGAGTCAAATAAACGTTCGTTAATTATTGCCATTATATTTTCTCTCCAGCGTTAAACCACACATGACCATTCTCCTGTAATAACTCATCAGCACCTTCAGGGCCCCATGAACCTGCGCGATAAAGTGCCGGGGCACCTTTTTCTTGCCAACGAGCTACAATTGGGTCAATCCATTGCCACGCTTGCCTTACTTCATGACGATGAATAAATAAAGCAGGGTTATTTGCTGCCGCATCCAACATTAGACGTTTATATGCATCTGAGTGGAAGCCATTTTTGTATTGTTCGCTCAGCTCAATGTTTAATGTAACTGGCTCTAATTGCATATCCAAATTATCTAACCGCTTAGACATCAGAGTCAGTTGAATGCTTTCTTCGGGTTGCAGGCGGATCACAAGGCGGTTTGGTTGAATCGGACCGACAGAGTCATCGTACACATTGTGGGAAACGGGCTTATATTCAACAACAATTTCCGCACAACGTTTATGCATTCGCTTACCCGTTCTTAAATAAAACGGCACACCTGACCAACGCCAGTTATCAATATGAGCACGAATAGCGACAAAGGTTTCGGTAATACTAGACCCTTCACCGAGTTCCTCTAAATACCCAGGAACTAACTTCCCTTGTAAATCACCAGGGACATATTGGCCACGGATGATGTTATCATCAACGTCTGTGCCAACAAGAGGACGCAACGCTTCTAATACCTTAAGCTTTTCGGTACGAATACTATTTGCATTTAACTTATGCGGCGACTCCATCGCAACAAGGCACAACAACTGCAAAAGATGATTTTGCACCATATCTCGTAAAGCGCCGGCTTTATCATAAAACCCAGCTCGAGCTTCTAACCCAACGGTTTCAGAAATACTAATTTGAATATTATCTATAGACTTCGCATCCCAGAGGTTTTCAAATAGTGCATTTGAAAAGCGCAACGCCATTAAGTTCTGTACCGTCTCTTTTCCAAGATAATGGTCAATACGGAAAATTTGTTCTTCCGTAAAAAACTCCGCAATTTTACCATTGATCTCTTCCGCAGACTTGCCACAGTAACCAATTGGTTTTTCAACAACAACGCGAGACGTTTCAGTTATAAGAGACTTCAGTGATAAGATCTCACAGCATTTACCATAAACAGC
Source organism: Pseudoalteromonas sp. MMG013 (assembly GCF_018100885.1). Classification (NCBI taxonomy): domain Bacteria; kingdom Pseudomonadati; phylum Pseudomonadota; class Gammaproteobacteria; order Alteromonadales; family Pseudoalteromonadaceae; genus Pseudoalteromonas; species Pseudoalteromonas sp. MMG013. The sequence goes on from NZ_JAGJEE010000007.1 coordinate 70,899, forward strand.
GGGTGGTAACGATAAGTAAAAAACGCGAGATTTATCAGCTGCATCTTGATCTAAAATAGTTTTTAGCTTATCCCAGTAGTCATCAATGTCAGTAACATTAACCACAACGGGTACTAAAAATTCAGAGAACGCGAGCCAATCGTTCTCATTAAATTCATCAGCCCCCAAAAACGATTGAAGTGCTTGATGTGCCGTTTCGATGTATTCTTGTTGTTTACTTTCTTCTCGAACAGTCGGCAGAATACGAGAGCCTTCGGGCAGGTTCCCTTCTTGATATGCACGATACATCGCTGGTAATAATTTACGTAAGGCTAAATCACCCCCACCACCAAAAATTACGATATCAAAAGGATTAAGCATAATTTACTCTCTACAGGTTAGGCGCGTCGAAACAAACCATGTTAAAAGGCGCGCAATATTTCATTATAATATTTGACAGTTAAGCTACCGCCCAGTCTACCAAAACCGCCGTTTTATACAGCATTGAATTCGATTGCAAAGTACTCTAACAGGAATAAGCTGGAGGTGGATATTTTGCGATAAATGAGTCTTAGGGGCCCTGTAATTCCTCTCACAAAAATACAGGCCCTAAGAACTCCAGCGCTACCCGTTCAAAGGTAATCTTTTCACATTGCGTGATTCAGTTGTCTCATATAGTGAGACCAATTTGTTACAATAGTTAGCGACGTTGCTTATAGTAAGCAATAAGACCATTTGTTGAGCTATCGTGTTCATGATGCACATTATCTTGGGTCAATTCAGCTTCAATGGCTGACGCTAACCCTTTTCCTAGCTCGACACCCCATTGATCAAATGAACAAATTTCTAACAGGATACCTTGGCAGAATATTTTATGTTCATATAACGCAATCAATCGCCCAACCGCCTTTGCATCAACCGTATCAAGTATCATAGAGGTTGTCGGCCTATTTCCTTGATGAATTTTATGCGCGACTAGTTGCTCTACTTTTTCTTGAGCGATGCCCTTCTCAGCCAAATCTTTGCGAACTTGTTGCTCATCTACACCTGCCATCATTGCTTCAGTTTGGGCAAAAAAGTTTGATAACAAAATATCATGATGCTGATCAACCATTTTTTGTGGTTTTACTGAAGCGATAAAATCTGCCGGTACAATATTATTGCCTTGGTGCAGATATTGATAAAATGCGTGTTGGCCATTGATCCCTGTCATTCCCCAAATTAATGGTACTGTTGTATATTCAACCGTTCGTCCATCAAATGCAACTGACTTACCATTGCTCTCCATCTCACCCTGTTGTAAATAAGCCGGTAACATATGAAGTGCCTGATCATAAGGTAATATTGCTTGTGCCTTATACCCCAAAAAGCTGGTATTCCAAACACTCAAAAGTGCCATGATTATGGGTATATTTTGTGATGTCGGTGCATTTTTAAAATGCTCGTCTATCTCATAGGCACCAGCTAATATATCAGAAAACACCTCAAAACCGAGATATAACGATATCGGTAAGCCAATGGCACTCCACAGAGAAAACCGACCTCCGACCCAGTCCCACATAGTAAATACATTCTCATCAGCAATACCGAATGCACGGGTTTTTTGTAAGTTCGTACTGACAGCAACAAAGTGCTTTTCAATTGCAGCTTCGCTTTTTGCGCTATTTAAAAACCATTTAACCGCAGAATTTGCATTAGTCATTGTTTCTGATGTTGTGAACGTTTTTGAAGAAATCACAAACAAGCTTGTTTCTGGGTCAACTTTATTTAGTACATCCGCTAACTGTACACCATCTACATTCGAAACATAGTGCACATTTAGCTTATCGTCTGTATGCGCTTTAAGCGCCTCAGTTGCCATTTGCGGACCTAGGTTAGAACCTCCCACACCAATAGCGATAATGTCTTTTACTGCTTTACTGGTATATCCAGTCCACTCACCCGAGCGCACTTTCTCAGTAAAATGCTTAATTTTATCCAATTCTGTTTGAACCGCAGGCATAACATCTTCACCGTCAACCATGACCGCTGAACCAGAACGATTACGCAATGCCGTGTGAAGAACCGCTCTACCTTCAGTAAAGTTTATTTTCTCACCACAGAACATTTTTTTACGCCAAGCATCTAGATTTACTTCTTCAACTAAAGAAATTAAATGAGAAAAAGTTTCTTCATCTATCAGTTGCTTGGAGTAGTCAAAAAGTAAACCAGGGATTTGGCACGAAAATTTATTAAACCGCTGATCGTCCTGAGCAAACAGGCTTTTTAGTTTTTGTTGTTTTAAATTTGCTGCAGACTGCTCTAGCGCTTGCCAACTACTAAGGTTGCTTCGGCAACTCATACTATTCCCCTAAACACGAATAACTTATTGAAAAATGAAGTAATACAATATTTCAACGAGTAAAATAACACTTGTTCAGTTAACCTTAAGTTAAAATGACAACGCTGTCAATCATCTACTTTTTGATTTTACTACGGAGATAATAACTCAATTTTGATGTTTTGACACCGGTATCATTAATTTATTTATGATCTTTATGCTGCTATTTTATGTTTGGATTAGATAGACTAAGCTACAAATATTATCATTTAATGAATTTTGAGCTCGTTGCGCTCTCTCAAATAAAAGAACAACAAAATGAAAGTCACCATAAATGATGTCGCTAAGTTAGCCGGTGTTTCAATGAAAACCGTCTCTCGTGTGATCAATAAAGAACCGTCAGTTCGAAAGAAAACGTATGATATTGTAATGAATGCGGTTAAAGAGTTGAACTATCAGCCCAATATTGCAGCTAGAAACCTTGCAGGTACTTCATCATTTGCGGTTGGTTTAGTTTATGACAACCCCAATGCTTACTATGTAATTGATATGCAAAATGGGGTTTTGTCACGCTGTAAAGAAGAGGGATATGAACTGGTTATTCATCCTTGCAGCTACTCTGACGATAATATGCAAGAAGAATTCGTGACCATGATTAAACGTTCACGATTAGCTGGTTTAGTACTCACACCACCACTCTCTGAGCAACAAGCGATCATTGATATGTTAGACGAAATTGGTATTCAATATGTCCGGCTTTTATCAGGTCGAGCACAAGAAACTGAGAATAGTAGCAATTGTATTTTTGTGGATGATTTCGCCGCATCTCATGAAATAACAGAGCACCTTATTTCATTAGGTCATAAAAAAATAGGCTTTGTATTAGGAGACAAAGAACATAAATCAACCTCAGAGCGCTTGGCTGGTTATCGTCAAGCACTACAAGATCACAATGTTGCGTATAATGAGCAACTAATTTATGAAGGAAGTTACTCGTTCGAATCGGGTGTACTTGGCGCACAAAGTTTACTCAAAGATAACAACCAAAATAATATTACGGCGATTCTTGGTGGGAATGACGAGGTTGCTGCAGGTGCATTGTTTGCCGCTCGATTAATGAATATAGACATACCTGCTCAACTTTCGATCACAGGGTTCGAAGATTCTCCCTTCTCTCGCCAAACATGGCCTAAATTAACCACTGCACATCAAGCTAATAATGTTATTTCAGAGCATGCAGCAAGGTTACTTTTCACAAAGACACGAGGTTCAAGGTCACAAGATAGAGATATCATAACGACTTTTACACCATCACTTGTTATTCGTCAAAGTACTGGTGCCGCAGCAGATAATAGTTAACTTTTGCTACAATGCTTACTAATAAGGCAACTTATATTAGCTGCCTTTATTAATTACTTTTCACAAAAACACGTCAGTTTAAGAAGCTAAATAGGAATATCAGAGCGGCTTCCATCCCAGTACTTGTTATTCATCAAAGCATTGGGGTAAAAGCGCATAATAGCTAATTTTTGCTATGATACTCACAAAAAAATAACTTATATTAGCTTTCTTTCAGTAAAGGCTTTTCCGGTTCTTGCCATTGAGTTGACCAAGCATTGAACAGTGCTTTAACTAAAGAAGCGAGAGGAATTGCAAAAAACACCCCCCAAAAACCCCATATTCCACCAAAAAATAGCACAGCAACAATAATGTATACTGGGTTGAGGTCAACCGCTTCTGAAAACAAAAGTGGTACTAATACATTGCCGTCTAACGCTTGAATTACCCCATAGACAATGAGCACAGTCCAAAACTGTGTATCAACGCCAAATTGAAATAAAGCAACCGCAGCAACTGGAATTGTGACAAGTGCCGCACCAATAAATGGAATTAATACAGATAAACCAACAAGCGCACCAAGCAATGCTGCATAACGTAACTCTAGAATATAAAAAGCAATAAATGTAGTACTACCAATAATGATGATCTCGAATACTTTCCCACGGATATAGTTCATGATTTGGTGATCCATTTCATGCCAGACCTGAATGATCAAACGTCTATCTTTCGGGACCAAGCGAGCAATACCGTCTGTTAACGTAACTTTATCCTTTAGCATGAAAAATACTAATAATGGCACAAGAACTAAATAAATTAGCCAGGCTACGACGTCCTTTAGAGATGTCAATGATGCAGAGACAACGACTTGCCCTAGTTCAATCACTTTAGACTCAAATGTCGTTACAAACGACTGCACTTGTTGAGTTGTTATCAAGTTGGGGTAATCATCTGGCAAATGAAGTAAAAAATACTTGCCCTTTTCAATCATGTGCGGGCTTTCTTGTAATAAATTGCTCAGTTGCTGCCACAGCACAGGAACAATACCCAGCAACAAGGCAAGTACCACTCCAACGAACAATAACATGATTAAAGTTGTCGCCAGTACCCTATTATGAACTACCGTTTGAACATGCGCAGTCGGCCAATCTAGCAAATACGCGATCACTAAGGCTACGAGTACAGGTACAACAAACGGACCAAAGAAGTAAAGTAGCATTGCTAATGTAATAAGCATCAGTAACAGTGTTACTGAATGTGGATCTGAAAATTTGTTTTGATACCACTGTTTTACTATTTCAAACATGTTTAATACTCACCTCAATGAAAGGTTGGGAGGTAACCTGACTATAATAATGATAGTTATGTTGTGTTAAATATCGCACAATATCACTAATATCTTGTTCGCCTAAATGATGAAACCGGATTGTACTCTCAGCTTTGTCAGCCTGTAACAAGTGCCATTTAAATTGCACAAAAAACTGTGGACACTTAAACTCTGATAGGTCAATGTCTAACATATACGTGGACTCTCAGCAATTTTCTATGAAGCCTGTATCAAATAACAGACAAGTTAGTGTAACACTGTGATGTACAAACTAAAAAGGTTAGTTCTATAGCTTGGCACACCGCAATGGTTTATCCTTATAGATATAAGTAGAATTTGTAAGGTTTTTTTATGCCTAAACCCAGCGGTAAAGCCCAACTACCCGATAACCCAACGTTAAAAGAAATTAATTGGTATAAAAAACAAATTAATTGGGGCGAACTTCCCCCATTTTACCATCTTGTTGCATCATCAGTTAGCGAGAGCGAAGGTATCCTACAGCATGGCTTTGATAATGCTGTAAAGCGATTGTTAAACAAACGCAATTGGAACCTCACACTATTAGATGGCTATGAAGATGATAATGGGATGATTCATACTCATGAAAAGCCTCGGATCGCATTACACCAAGCGTTTACTGACAGAGGGTTTGAACTCTGGGCATACCCTTATGCGAAAGATATGAAAGTCGATAATTACATTAAAGACAATCGATTTATGGAGTTTCAAGTTTGGGATCCTCATACAATGAAAAACCTCATTCGCATAAATCAGCTTCATAAGTTTATCGGGTTTTACTTTGAACGGGGTGATATTGCAGATAAAGCGATGATTCTACACGCTCATAAAGTAGTACATAAGATAATTACTTTTTTAAAAAAAGAATTGAACGTCAAATCTGTTGACGGTGTCTCAATAAAAGATTTTTACCAGCTTTGCGAAAAAGACAGCCGAGCATGTAGTGATGAAATCGATCTGGCAAAACTGATGCTTGGTGACGATATAAAGAAGGACTAGTATGACATTTAACACGCTTCTAAGGTATATAATAGGCGCTGGGTTGTTGATATCGAGTTGCCAAGCAGCTGCACAAAGCCCATTTAAGCTGCCTGATTTAGGCACTTCAGCATTGCAAGCGTTGCCTATCGAAAAAGAACAAGCGCTTGGTAATGTAATGATGATGCAAATTCGTTCAGGTTCTCCATTATTGCAAGACCCTGTTCTAGACGAATACTTAACATCGCTTGGAAATCGTTTAGTTGCGAATGCCAATGACGTACGATTCCCTTTTACTTTCTTCTGGATCAATAACCCAGCAATTAACGCCTTTGCATTTTACGGGGGGCACGTCGGTGTTCATTCTGGTCTGATTGCGCAATCAGACAATGAAAGCCAATTTGCATCCGTTTTAGGCCATGAAATTGCCCATGTAACACAACGCCATCTTGCACGAAGAATACAAAAAGCACAGGACAATAGCGCTTTAACAATTGCAGGTATGATTGCGGGAGTTTTAGCCACTGTCGTTGCGCCCGATGCAGGTATGGCTATTATCGCGGCAAACTCGACTCAAGCAGCACTTAGTCAACTGACGCATAGCCGAAAAGCCGAGCAAGAAGCAGATAGATTTGGTATGCAAACTCTTCATGCGGCTGGCTTTGATGCAACTCAATCGGCTGAGTTTTTAAGTAAACTTGCCGCGCAAACTCGTTTTAAAAACAAGCCTCCAGTGTTTTTGTTAACCCACCCACTACCAGATTCACGTATATCCGATGTCAGGCTAAGAGCACAGCAATACAGTCCAGTTAGGCTTATGGAAAGCACTAAGTTTCAGTTAGCAAAAAGCCGTGTACTTGCCAGAAATCAGTATAAAAGCGAGGACGCCCAAGCCTTTTTTGAACGTGAACTCAAGCTCTCCTCAAAGCTGGATAACCGAGCACTCCAGTATGGGCTAGCACTATCACTACTCGATCAGGACAAGTATCTTTTAGCCGAAAATATTATCTTAAAGCTACTCAGTAATGAACCTGATAACTTGTTCTACTTAGATGCTTATACAGATATATTAATAGGGCAAGAAAAAGCAGCTGAAGCCGTCAAATTACTCCAAGAAAAACATGAGTTCAGACCAAATAACCAAGTGATAACGCTTAACTTCGCGAATGCCGCTATTGAGGCAAAACAATACAACAAAGCGGCTCAATTGTTAAAGATATTCCTATTAGATAAGCCGGAACATTCTCTGGCAATCGACTTATTAAGTAAAGTTTACAAAGAGCAAGACAATAAATCAGCATATCACGAAACTAAAGCAAGTTTGCTGGCCCAGTACGGCGCGTATATTCAAGCAGCCGATGAAATACAACGTGCATTGAACAATGTTAAAAAGCAAGAAACAGTCAAAGCAAGTCGCCTCAAAGCTCTTTTAAGTCAATATAGGCAAATGCAAAAAGAGCTAGCAAAGCTTTAAGAATCCATATAGATACAGTAAAATATACAAAACTTATTCGGAGCTATTATGTCTGTCACCATCTACCATAACCCTCGTTGTTCAAAGTCTCGTGAGACATTGGCCCTTTTAGAAACGCAAGGCGTAACACCTACAATTGTCGAATATTTAAAAACACCAATCAACTTAGAACAATTAGAGACGCTACTTACACAACTCAGTTATCGTTCTGCACACCAGCTTGTGCGTAACAAAGAAGCGCTTTACAAAGAACTTGCATTAACGCCTGAAACGCCTGAAAGTACACTTAAAAATGCGATGATTGACAACCCAAAGCTGATAGAGCGCCCTATCGTTGTAAGTAATAATCAAGCCGCAATTGGTAGACCTCCTGAGTCTGTATTGGCAATACTATAAATGGTAAATATTGTTGTCTTGTATCATTCAAGTCACGGGTCAGTTGCAAACATGGCCCATGAAATTAGTGACACGCTTGAATATTTAGGCGCATCTGTGAAACTGAGGACTTTTGAGAAGAAGTTATCACACGATACTGTCGTAACGAAACAAGACCTTATAGAGTGTGATGCGCTCGCCTTTGGTACACCCACCCGGTTTGGGATGATGGCCGCTCAAGCGAAACTCTTTTGGGAAACCACCAGTGACATTTGGTTAAAGGGGCAACTGATAGATAAACCGGCCTGTGTATTCTCATCATCAAGTAGCATGCATGGTGGCAATGAAGCTACGCTTTTGAACTTATCATTACCTTTGCTTCATCATGGGATGATGTTATTAGGCGTACCCTATGACGTCCCTGAACTCATTGATACCACAACAGGAGGCACGCCATATGGTGCAACACATGTTGCTGGGGCAGATAACACAACAAAGTTATCAAATACGGAAATTAAAATATGCCAATCAGTCGGCAAACGATTATTTACTATAGCAAGTAAACTTAAATGAAGAAAATTGCAAAAAACCAAGTAACCCTCAATTATCAACGCTTAGCCTTAACTGGGTATATCGGCTTACTTTTATTAATGCCTATTTGGATGTTTGTACTTGTACCTAAAGAGAATTACAGTACAGGATTTATTTTTACCATCTATATACTCCCACTATTACTGCCTTTAAAAGGTATAATTCAAGATAAGCCTTACACATATGCTTGGGCAAATTTTATTGTTATGATCTACTTTATGCATAGTTTGACGATGATATGGATTGCACCAGAACAACGAATTATTGCATTACTTGAGCTATTACTGGCAACCGCAATGTTTGTTGGCTGCACATATTATGCAAGGCATAGAGGACAAGAGTTAGGCTTAAAGATCAGGAAGCTAAAAGAAGACTTAGCGGACGAGAAACAAGCCCACCAAGCACCCAAAGAGTAGTTAGAAACACTTATATTTTGTAGTACAAGTACCCTCGGTGTCTAATGTAGTTAGACACCGAGCAATGTGATCAGCACCAGCAATGAAAACATAGCCTGTAAGCTAATGCTCAACCAACTTAATGCACTGAGCCCTTTAAGTGACCAAGGATGTACCCGAGAAGGATAAAGAGGCCCTCCCCTAATTCCCCTAGCTAAAACGAACACGCTTACCCCTAACAGGGCCGAGCCCCATACAAATTCTTGTTTTGTACTTAAATTGTCATGGAAGAAAAAGAATAACTGTAATGGTAATAGTAAAATAGCCAAAGCATATAAGGCATGAACTTGCTTAATTTTATTATACTGTGCTTGCTCTGACAGCTCGATAACACCAAACTCTTCAAGCACTTTTCTCGCAGCTAATGCACCATTTTTCATTGCTAATCGATACGCGGTAAGCTCTGACACATCCCTTTGATGTGGGTCACACCCTGCATTTAATATCACTTTAACCATGCTTGGTAAATTTGAGCGAACAGCATAATGCAAACACGTTTGCCCCATATCATCTATACATTTAATATCCTGATATGGTAACAATTGCTCCACCACATTCACAAAACCTTTTTCAATCGCCCACATAAATGCAGAGCAACCTAACTCATCTTTTGCGTGTCCTTGAGCACCTTGGCTAATAAATGCGATCAATACCGATTGCTTTGCTTGATCTTGCATCACATGTGCTAACAACGCCTGCTCTAATAAACTTGTTAACTCCTCATCGTCACATAACTCTTTAAGTAAAGAGTAATACTCATCTCCCTTTAATAAGTTCTGTGTCGCGCGCTTTGTGGTTGCAGGAATATCGATAATACAGTTAGGTAAAGCGTGAATAATTGCTTCTCGTAAATCTTCGTGCACCCATGCGTTACACACATCTACAGCTTCCATTTTTAAACCTTGCTTCACTCCCCATTTGATGACTTGAAAATAGCGGCGATGTAATAACAGTTCAAAAAAACTGGGGTTGGCCACACTATCAATCTGCAGCTGCAAGTCACTATACTCTAACAACCTTCCTAATAAAGTCGCCGTAAGCGACTGCCTAGTCATACCAGTAGAATCAAGATGCTCGAATAATTGTTGAGAATATGCTTGCTGTTGCTCATCGTATTCGTCTATATGTTGAAAATAACATGATTCAAACGGTTCTAATGGCTTTAACCACAGCAGGTAAAATATAGGCGGTAATATGGTTGCTTCAACGCCCTGTTCATCGATTGACGTTTCGCAAGTTGGCCACGATTCCAAAGCGTCTAAAATAAAGGCCCCATTTTGCTCTGCTAGCCCTCTTAACAACAATGGATATTGTGCTGGCCAGATTAATACATGTTCCATTGATTGACTACTCACTCCATCCTAAAAAATAATACACCTTAGCCTAAAATAATAAGCCTGACCGAGATGTGAATAGTATCAAGTTAATATATAAATTGCTTCGTAAAAGCTACAATTTTCAGTACATTTTAAAAATATACTCAAGGTTACTGTGCTTAATTCCATTTTACTATTTTGAGCAGTACAATAAAGGTTGTTGACTATCTGGAGAGCACTATGGAACAGTTAGAAACTTGGCAAGTCACCTTAATTATTATCGGGGTACTGGGGATAATTTGGAGTAATATTGCTTTACTCAAATATGCAACTAAATTTGAAGTAAAACAGAAATTAGAAAAACAGACACATAAAGAGACAACAAAAAAAAGCGCTGATTAAGCGCTTTTTTCATATTTCAAAACGCTAACCCACCAGCCAATGTGCCATCACTGCAATAATGGGTAACGTCACAAGTGTCCTCAAAATAAAAATAGCAAATAGCTCAAAAATGTTCACTGGAATTTTACTACCCAACAACAATGCTCCCACCTCTGACATGTAGATAAGCTGTGTAACACTCATCGCTGCAACAATGAAGCGAGTCACATCACTTTCAATATTACTGGCGGCAAGAATTGATGGAATAAACATATCTGCAAAGCCTACGACTATTGTTTGCGCAGCCTGCGCTGCTTCAGGAACTTGTAGCAACTCTAAATAAGGTACAAACGGAGTACCTAATATCTGGAATATCGTCGTATGTTCAGCAATAATTAATGCCATTGTTCCCACCGCCATTACGACTGGTAAAACTGCAAACACCATATCCAAAGCATTACTCAGCCCTTCTTGAATCGTCCCTTTGACGCCAGGTGCTTTCTTTGCTTTGGTTAAAGCGACATCTAATGCATGTGACAATAAAGTCTTCCCTTTTGGTACAGCTTCTGCATCCGTATCAACAGCACTGCCATCAATATATACATCTTGCTTGAAGCGAAGTGGAGGTAACCTAGGTACAATGATTGCCGCAACGAAGCCTGCTAAGCATACCGTTAGGTAAAATGGAGCAAATAGATGTTCTAATTTAACTTGCCCAATTACCACTAAACAAAACGTAATAGACACCGCTGAGAAGGTCGTGCCAATAATTGCGGCTTCTCTTTGCGTATAGTATTTGTCTTCATATTGTCGTGCTGTCATCAAAATACCGACACTGCCATCACCAAGCCAAGATGCAACGCAATTCACCGCGCTTCTTCCTGGAACCCCAAATAACGGACGCATCACACGTGTTAATAAAGTACCTACTAACTCCAATAAGCCAAAATTGAGCAATAAAGGTAAGAGTAAACCAGCGAGTACAAACACGGAGAATAAAACAGGGAGTAAGTCATTTAGCACCAGAGAACCGGTATGTTCGGAGTGAATGATGCTTGGCCCTACTTGAAAGAATGTCATGATGATAAAGGTCATACCAAGTAAACGCGTAATTAGCCAAATCCAACTGACATCAAATAGATGTTTTAAGATTGGTAATTTTTCCACCCACACAGGTTTAACCAGCTTCACCAATAAACTCATCACTCCGGTAACTGTGATAATGGCTAAAATAACCTCACTAATAAATGGTGCTACAAATGTTTGCAAAGCCTTGGCCATTACTGCTATGGGTATGGTCATTGCCTCCCCAATTGCAACGGGTGTCATAAATAAGAAAACACCTATTAATGAAGGAACAATAAAAGCGAATAAAGTGCGTAAATCTACCGACTTTGCGCGGCTAGAGTGTGTTGTCATTATAATTTGCCTACAAAAACAAAGAAAAGAGCCTAAGCTCTTTTCTTTTTCAAAAATAAGGTGATTAAATTGTTAACCCTTTATCACGCAATACAGAAAGTAGTGTTTCCTGTAGCAACGTCATTGTACTAGCATCTAGTACTTCGTCGTTACTATCTCGCCATGTCAGCGATGTACTACTTTCTTTAGTTGCTGCCACAGTTATCACATAATCCCCGCTCTCAATTGGCAGCTCAAGTACATCATCTCCCCAAATTGAATCCCATACGCTGTCTTCTGGTTTCTCATAGCGTACTGAGACTGCACCGGTATCTCTATCAATACGGATCACAGTAAAATTCACGCGCTCTAGAAAGTTAGCAAACCGATCTATTATTTTTTCATGATTTTGCTCGGTGATAAATGCCGCATTACCGTCATCATCAAATCCGATTCTCAGTGACAAAATACCTTGCTGCTTCCTCAATTCAACTTCTAACAAACGATATAAGTAATCAAACTCAGCAACCACCTCGTTTAGGGCTCTCACTTCTAATTGTTGCTGTAACAGGTCTGTCAAAGGTCGAGTGTCACTGCGGTAATCTATCAATTCGGCTTTTAACGAAGCTGTTCGCTGATGCTCTTTACGTTCAATCACAAATTTAATACGTTGCTCTGAAACAGCCTCTGAATCTTCCCAAAACCAACCTTCTGTTGGCTTTATCAACGAATACCAATCTAATTCAACAACACCATCATTGCGTTGGTCTGAGATAATACGACTTTGGTGACTTGCTACGACGTTATCGACTGAACGCCAAATAAACTGATTTAAATCTTCAATTCCATCATTTTTATCAAAATAAACACGTGCAACAGTTTCATTTTCCTCTACCCAGCTTCCTGCAGCGAGCGTCAATACTTGCTGAGGAGGACGGAAACTCTTAGCCTCGGGATCATTTTTGAACTGAGCTACATCCATTTTATACGTATCATCTTGAAACGGCTGCTCTAATTGCGCCGGAACTTTAACGGCCTCGCTAACACGATAATTTCGCTTATTGTGCGCGTCGTTTATAAATACACTACACCCAGATAAACCAAGAACCACGCCAACTGTCAACGCTTTTGGGATCCAATACTGCACTGATTATTCTCCTTAGCAAACCCTTTATTTTTTAATTCAATACTATGAGTGGGGAATGCTGATTTGGTTCACTGTAAAATATAAAATTATGTCTTAATTAAACAGATAAAACATAAATAAAAGCGCTTCACTAGTTGCAAACGCAAAAACGACACTATGGTACTTTCCAAAACTACTAAACACAAGAAAGCCGTTCATTTATTGCATATTTAACCTACTTATTACAAAATCAACCATGCCTTGATGGCGTATCTATGTTACTATTTTTGGTTAAATATCAATTATTCGTCGTATTACTGCAGCGTTTGAAGCTTCGTGAGTAATCCTGACCCAATTTTAGGCACCTTGAATGACTGCTTTTGAAAACCAACAATTGGTACTAACAGCCATCGGTGAAGATCGCTCCGGTATTGTCAGTGAACTGACGCAATTAGTCAGTGATTGTCATTGTAATATTACTGACAGCCGTATCGCCATTTTAGGCAATGAATTTACCTTCATAATGTTACTAAGTGGTGACATGTCGGCCATAAGTCGTGTTGAGCACACTTTACCTGTCAAAGGTATGGAGCTAGGCTTACTTACCATGATGAAACGCACAAGTACGCATTATCACTCAGATTTCAGCGCCGGATATACACTTGAATATAACGGTATCGATACTCCGGGTACCCTAAGTAAAGTTACACGTTTCTTTGCTGAACAAAGCATTAATATATGCTCTTTAAAATCAGACACCTACCAAAAAAGCACCGATACACATATGCGCTGCGAACTAGAAATAAATATACCTACCAATGTTGACGTAGATACTTTTAAGATCAAATTTGAAGATCTTTCCAGTACTTTAGACGTAGACTATATACTAAGACGCATTCGCTAAGGATTACTTGAATGAATACACTCAAAGCGGGTGATAACGCCCCACTTTTTACTTTACATAATCAAAATGGTGAAGCCATAGAGCTTGCATCGCTATTAAACAGCACGCAAGTTCTGGTGTACTTTTACCCAAAAGCGCTCACGCCGGGTTGTACCGTACAAGCTGAGCAACTGAGGGATCACAAACAACAGTTAGCACAGTTAAATACGGTTGCTGTGGGCATAAGTCCAGATCCGGTCAAAAAGTTGAAAAATTTCGAAACTAAAAAAGAACTAAATTTTGATTTGCTCTCTGACGAAGATCACGCAATTGCTGATGCATTTGGTGTATGGGGACTCAAAAAGTTTATGGGGAAAGAATATGATGGTATTCATAGACTAAGCTTTTTAGTCGGTCAAAACGGTACGATTAAGCATGTATTTAATAAGTTCAAAACAAAAGAACATCATCAAGTAGTTATTGATTACATTAGCGAAAATAGCTAATATTTAAGGCACAACCAAATACGTTGTGCCTGTCCCTTTCCATGATTTCGTAGCATTCACACACCAAATATCAACAGGCTTTAGTTTATGCCAATGTATTTATGGACCTGTATCGATAAACGCCAATTCTTCTTCATACATGTGTCTATCGCTAACTTAGTCGCTTTAGCCTTTTGGCTAATTGGCTGTAAATAGACCAATTTCGGTGTAACACCCGTTTCTATAAATAAAGCTTCTAGTTCTTCAACATGCTTTTGCATTGCAACTGGGTGTTTAATCTCATCGGCACGTTGCATCGCGTCAGCCAGAATTTTATAACCCCCTCGCATATTAATTTTGGGAGACACAGTGACCCAGGTGCTCTGAGGTACTTTAATGTCAAACGTACCACTGGTTTCAATTTGCGTTGAAAACCCAGCGTCATGTAATTGTTCACATAATGGCACTAAGTCATACATGCAAGGTTCGCCACCAGTGATCACAACATGCTTAGCTAAGTAACCTCTTTCTTTGAACAAACTGACAACTTGCTCTGCTGAAGCTTCGGCCCAAAGCTCTGAATCTGCTTTTTTCTCAACTGTTTTATCAAGTGATACCAAATATGTCGTGTTTACATCCCATGTTTGCTTAGTATCACACCATGAACAGCCTACTGGACAGCCCTGTAACCTCAAAAAGATAGATGGGACGCCCGTATAACTCGCTTCACCCTGAATAGTTTCAAAAACTTCGTTGATTTTGTACAAAACAGCTCCGATACAACTTTCTAAACTCAAATAAATGCCGATGAAAATTGTTATTTTTTCGCCGGCCGTGTAGTATATCGCGCCCTGAAGTAAACCTCTATCAAAATCGAGGCAAAAGAGTTATGAGCGAAAAAGTTGTTGTGATTTATTCTGGCGGTATGGATTCATACACAGTTTTAAATAAAGCTGTCCGTTCTGGGCATGAAGTGTATGCATTATCGTTTAATTATGGCCAACGCCACGTTAAAGAACTAGAAGTTGCGGCTGAGGTATGTGAGCAACTTAACATCGCTCATAAAATTGTTGATATTTCAGCTATCAACCAACTTATTGGTGGTTCATCGCTGACTGATGATATTGAGGTACCTGAGGGCCACTATGAAGAAGAGAGTATGAAAAGTACCATTGTACCGAATCGAAATATGATCTTACTTTCTCTGGCAGTTGGTTACGCCGTATCAATCAAAGCCTGTAAGGTTTTCTACGGAGCACACTCGGGAGACCATGCAATTTACCCTGATTGTCGACCTGAGTTTGTAAAAAAAATGGACGATGTGTGTCGCATTGCCAATTATGATGCAGTCGAGATTGTTAGTCCGTATTTAAACAATACTAAAATCGATATACTAACTGACGGCTTAAAAATGGGTCTAGATTATAGCCATACATGGACATGCTATAATGGTCGAAAGCATGCCTGCGGAAAGTGTGGAGCGTGTCAAGAGCGCTTAGAAGCCTTTTCACTCAACAATGCTCAAGACCCCATTTCATACGAAGTGTAATGTAAATAAGTTAAGATAAGGGAGGCTTTGCGCCTTCCTACCGATTCTATTGTTATTAGTTATAATCGGTTAATATCTTTCGCGACCTGATAACCATCATCAGTCACTAACTTTTCAAGCACCTCGACTCGCTCTCGTAAAGTCGAAATTTCAGACTTTAGTTCATCAACATCTTTGCCACCTTTACTACTTTGCTTTTTTAACTCCAGTTTAGTCATATATATTTCTCTAAATGCGCCAAAACCTACAGATACAAGCACAATTAAAAATATCATTGTTGTTCCACTCATACTTCTCTCCTTCTGTGTTTTTATCAACAATAACAAAACAATCCTAAATACCAAAGTGACAAACGTCAGAAACCTCAAGTGCAGCTCGTTATGGTGCAAATACTAAGTGCACTTCCTCTGACCACTAATGAATTTAATCAGCTCTGACAGGGGTAATGGTCGACAAATATAATACCCTTGTGCTTGGTCGCAGCCCATTGCATCTAATCTTGCTAAATGTTCTGCTTGCTCTACTCCCTCCGCAATTAATCCCAGTCCTAAGTTTTTCCCTACATCAATAATACTCTGTACAATGGCTTCCGCTTTAGGCTCTGTAAGTAACGCCGCCACAAATTGTCTATCTATTTTTAAGTAATGAATGTCTAATGCTTGTAAATATGCCAATGAAGAATAACCGGTACCAAAGTCATCAATTGCCACCTTAATACCTAAATTTTTTAAATGCATCAGCGTATCTTTTACATTGGCTAGATTACTAATCAATGCACTTTCTGTCAGCTCTAATTCTAGTAAACTAGGCTCAAATTTATACCTCTTGAGCAGTCCAGCCAGCTTTTCAAAGAAATTATCAACGCTAATATCTTTGCCTGAAATATTGATTGCGATAGATAGGTTTTTTAAATGCGCTAATCCGTGCCACTGGCTCAGCGTTTCGCAAGCCATCTCTAAAACACAGTCTGTTATTTTCCCAATCAACCCTTTGTCTTCCGCAATTGGAATGAACTCATCTGGAAATATCATGTGACCATTTACATTCCATCGTATAAGCGCCTCAAGTGATACAACTTCTCTCGAGGAGATATCTATTTTCGGCTGAAAATAAAGCTCAAATTGCTTTAATAAAATCGCTTGACGTAACCGTTCTTCGATGTAAATTGCTTTCTGAACGCGTTCCTCTAACGCAGCGTCAAATAATTTATACTGATTCTTACCCTGCTTTTTTGCTTGATACATTGCAATATCTGCTTTTCCAAGTATCTCAGATACTTGGTCGCCATGAGCAGGATAAGTTGCAACACCAACACTCAGTGATAACTGGTAACAATTACCTTCGATTTTAATAGGGTCATGAAAAGCGCTGAGAATATGCGCCAGACGCAAGTGGATCTCTTGTAAGTCTTGCGTGGTTAATACCACTAAAAACTCATCCCCTCCGAGTCGCGCGAGTAAATCTGGTTTAACGACTCTTCTCTCTAACCGCTTAGCGCTAATTTTAAGTGCATCATCACCGGCCAAATGGCCCAAACTATCATTAATTTTCTTAAAATCATCTAAGTCTATCAATACAAGTGCAAATGGTTGAGGGTTTTCTTTTTTTATCATCCGGTTGACGGTTTCTATAATATTAAACCTATTAGCAAGGCCTGTAAGCGAATCACGATTTGCTTGTTGTGATAACAAGACTTTTTGTGCCCTAAGGTCGCTAATATCTCGGCAGCACCATACTCGTCCGATATACTCCCCCTGAATCAATTCAGGGACACTATAATATTCATAGAATTGACCATGAATTGTTTCGAAATTACCAGTAAGTTGTGCTTTTTTAGATACAAACATCGCTTGAATTTGCTCAATAAAAATATCGGGAGAAGTCAGCAAGGATAGAATTGTGTGAAGTACTTGCGTTGCATCGAGCGCCAATGCTGTATGTTCGTCACAGCCGATAAATTTACACCCATTTTGATTTATATGTGTGATCTCACCACTAATGTTAAACTCTACAACAACCTCTGGACTTGCATCCAGTATGGCTTTTTGCCTAGTCAGTGCCAATTCTAAACTACGTTGATACTTATCAATATCAACCAATCTAGTCCGTAACTCTAAATTGTTTTCAGTTAACTCTTTACTGGTTAAATTCAAGCTATGTTCGAGCATCCAGCGATCTTCATCTGCATGTTCAAATGCTTCTGACAATAAGCCAATAAGTCGCGCGTATTGCGGTGAATCTATGCCAGAAAAGCCACTTTTTTTAAGTAATCTAGCCAATAAATGATGCATATTATTCAGAAATTAATGTGACAGTCATTGTTTGATTATGCAATAGGCACCGCCCACCTGCCTGAATTGGCGCAATTTCACCATAAGAGTAAAATCCCATTGTTTGAAACCCATCAGTTAATTGACTAAACACCACCTCTAACTCCTCTTCCACCCGCGGTCCCAACACTAACTTTCTCCCAACACAACTGATCAACAATGCGACACCGGTTGTATTGTGAGGTGTTTCTAAAGCCGAGGTCACGGCCCTATTAGCACCGTCAATAAGCCTATCAAAATTTGCTTTCATCAGCTGGGCTTGGCCACCTTGCGGCATATCTCCAGCAAACACCATGCTATTGTCTTCATAATCAATACCCAATATAGTTCTTATGACTGGTTGATTACTGGACGAGCTTCTAACTTGTAATGGAAACCTTAAAGCTGATGCCGGTAAATCATTCGCATAAGGGCCCAAATAGTTACGATATAATGTAATTGCAGGCTCATTATCGAGCTGATACAAACGATTTCCTTCTGCCCGTGTTATTTCTCGACTTGGGCCAAAAGAATCCCACCCGCCAACACTGGCATAGCTTACATTCAGTGAGTCAGAATAAAAGCCGCATAAAATGATAGACCCTTCTGCCAACGGTGTCATATGCCACAAGGCTGTGTTTGAAAAGCGCTCTCCATCGCCAGCTAACCCTCCTGTAATTACCACATTATTACCAAACGCGGCTCCTAAGCACTCAGCCACTTCACTGCCATTAAGAACATGTCCGTCGCTCAATACCATCAACCACTTAAGTTTCGGCTCCTTTAACATCTCAACGGCTTTTTGGCACAAGTTAGGCAATGAACTATCGCTTATTGAACGATTAAATACTCGAATACAGGTTTTTGAAAATGTAAAGGTGGTTATAACAATCGCATCATCATATAACTGCGCTGCAGCGATATCCCCCGCACTGCTACAGCCCACAATCTCCGCGTTAGGATAGTATTTGGCTAAAGAACTCAATATCGTTGTCTTTCTGTCATAAATACTAAAAAAGACTATAACAAGCTGCACATTTTCATCAACAATTGGCGCAGATTCCCATTGCTGATTTTGGTAAATAAACTGTCTTGTTTCCATCTCTAGATTTCATAATATATAGGGAATGTTATAAATTTAGCAGTGGTTCACTAAATACGACAATATTTGCCCACCTAAATTACTAATTAATAACTAACTATCTAGCTCTTGCACAAACTCACTGCGGCTTCCTGGCGGTATGATCAGGTATATCTGTTGCTTAGCACGAGTTAATGCCACATAGAATAAACGTCGCTCTTCTGCGTAAGGAAACGGCTCTTTATCCGGAAGTAATGCATCTAAAAATGCCACCGCTGTACCCTGTGCGGGGAACCCATTGGCACCACCGGCTAATCCAAGTATCACGGCATAATCAGCTTCCATACCTTTTGCAGCATGAAATGTCATCACCCGCAGGTGTAGGTGTTGATAACGATGATTCATCTCAGCTATTTGCTGTTTACTTGGTAGCACCTTATGGTAGCGTGCCAACAACAGTACACTCACTGAACATTCTGCCTGCGCATTTAGATTTTCTAAAGTGAGCGACAATGACTGCTCCTCTGTAGGTTCTTCAACATATACAAGTGGTGTACAGTGTTGAACATTATGTGCTGTGATACGTTTCATAATTTGTGCTGGATTAGCACACACAAATCGACTCGTTACGTCTAAAATCCCTTGAGGATATCTGAAGGTTTTATCTAGCTGAGTAACAGTGCCATCACCAAAGTGATGCGTAAAGTCCGTGGTAAGCCCAATATCAGCGCCACTGAATCTATATATTGATTGCCAGTCATCACCAACTGCAAATAAGTAATGTCGCTCTGATTGTTCAATTAAGGACTTGAGCAGTTTCGCCCGAATCGGAGAAATATCCTGAAACTCATCGACAAGTAAATGTGTCCAAGGAGACATAAACTTTTTACTTTGCACATAATCAATAGACTGAATGATCATATCTTCAAAATCAATGGCTCCTTCATTACTTAAATATAAAGTATACTCTGCTAAAATAGGTCTAACACAAGCCAATGATTCGTTGAACTGACTCTCTAGTTTTGCAAGACTAGTCGTAGCATGTCTACATTTAAGTAAACCAAGTGATGTACTAAAGTCACTAATGAGTCGCTTACCCTTCGAGCTATCTAAATAATCATGAATATCAACAATATCAGCATGTTGAACTTGTTTAACATACCTTATTAAATGGAGCCTATATTGCTCCTCTTGACTCAAGAGTAAAATGGTTTCCCTAACAAACGCCCGTTTACTTATCTCATCTTGAGCAAGCTCTGACACTTTAGGGATCACCCCTTCTACACTTTCAATAATATGTAAACCTAGTTTATGGAAAGTCATACAGTCAGGGAAGGTAGGATAATGACTTGCTCTGTTGAACATTTCTTGTGCTGCTTGCTTACCATAAGCCAATAATAATACTTGTTTTGCATATGCTTGTCGGGTGTAAAACAAATACTGAGCTTTAGCCACCATCACACTGGTTTTTCCGGTGCCAGCTCCGGCCAGTAATAATTGCCGCTCATCTTGAATTACGCAGGCACGTCGCTGAGCAGCGGTCAAAGGCTGGCTTTCAACTGTGTCAAAAAACGCCTCATGCTCAGATAATTTATAATTGACATATGCTTCTTTAAATTCACTCAGATCTTGCTCAGACCAAGAGTCCAATTCCGTTAAAGTCATAATCGCATCTGTTAAATTGTGGTCAAACGTTAACTGAGCCGCCCAAGGTAACCATTGCTCACTAAACGGCGCAACGGCTGATCTAACCATATCGTATAGACCGTGTGACAAATATCTGACTTTTAGTAGTGTTTCTAGTTTTCTGATCCGGTCACATAATTCACCTCGGTGCGCAACAGCCCAAGCTTTTTGTAGAAAACACTTAAGTTCATCTGGTTTTTCTATTTTTAAAGGAATTTTTGTTGTTGTCTGACCATGTCGGATCACTAAATAGTGAACAAACCGCTTATATTCAATCATGGGAGGGGTGTTCAAACGAGCCCATTGGTATGATTCAGACTGACCTGTTTGGCTATCTAACACTATCCCTGTATCGCTAATGGTGGTACAGATGTAAGGCGTGAAATACTTAAATATTAATGGCGTTATAAATATCACGATCGGTAACAACTAAAGGAATATTGTTATAGCATAATTGAAGTATATGAAATCATAAAGAAAAAACTGTGTTTCACCAGTAAAGCAAACCGTTATTACAAAACTACTGAAAACAAAAACCCGATAAGTATATCGGGTTCTTTGAATGAGTTGTTAAAAAACTCTAATTTGGTGCGGATGGGGGGACTTGAACCCCCACGCCCGAAAGCACTACCCCCTCAAGGTAGCGTGTCTACCAATTCCACCACATCCGCATATTTTCCGGCTCTAATGTTTAACTGAGGAGTTAAACAACCGAGTAACTATAGGCTACCAATCTTTATTAATTTGGTACGTCCGAAGTATTATTACCTTCAGTAGATGCCGGTACATCTGACGCTGCTGGAGCTACAATAGCTTCTACAGGTGCTTCAAGATTTTCCCACTCATCCGTCTTTTTAATTTGACCCGCAGTCAAATTACCTAAAACAATACTCAGTACAAAAAACACAGTTGCTAGAACTGTGGTTGTTTTTGTCATAAAGTTACCCGCACCAGATGACCCAAAAACAGTTGCTGACGCACCTGCTCCAAATGATGATCCCATGTCGGCACCTTTACCTTGCTGCACTAACACCATACCAATAAGTGCTAATGCCACAATTAAATAAATTACCAATAATATTTCGTACATGCTATACGTTCCCTAATGCACTATTGCAAATGCTCAAAAATGCATCTGCTTTAAGACTTGCGCCGCCAATAAGGCCACCGTCTATATCTGGTTGTATAAATAAGCTTTTACTGTTTTTATCGTTAACACTGCCACCGTAAAGAATTTGCAGTGTATCTCCAACATGCTCACTTTGCTTGCTTAGCATATCGCGAATAAACTTGTGTACAGCCTGTGCTTGTTCTGGTGTCGCCGTTTTACCGGTTCCAATTGCCCAAACGGGTTCGTATGCTAGCACAGAATTTAAGAGCGCTGCTATACCTAATTTGGAAATTACTGCATTAATTTGCTCTGCAACAACCATCTCAGTTTCTTCAGCATCTCTTTGCTGCTCTGTTTCACCAACACACAGAATAGGAATTAGCCCATTCTCTTGTGCTTTAGCAAACTTATCAGCAACTGATTCATTGCTTTCGCCGAAAATAATGCGTCTTTCAGAATGACCGACCAACGTATGCGTAGCCCCAAGTTGTTTAGCTAGTTCTGCACTCAATTCGCCAGTAAAAGCGCCTGAGTTGAACTCAGAAACCGTTTGAGTTCCAACACTTATTCCTGACTCAACCACTTTCAATAATAAAGGTGCTGGTGGAAATATAATTATGTCAACTTGTTCGTTTTTGCACTCGTTTATTGCCGTACTGATTTCAGATACAAGCTCGACTGAGCCGTTCATTTTCCAGTTACCAGCAACTATTGGCTTACGCTGCGCCATTCGATACTCCGCATTCTAAAGCGGGTGAGATACTAACTCGACTCACCCTAAGTTACAAGATATAAAATAAAATAATTGGTTAATTGCTCACAGTTTCAACAACTTCAGCAATTTTTTGAGCAAAATCGATTACTTGCTTCTCTTGCTCGGCTTCAACCATGACTCTTATCACAGGTTCTGTTCCTGACTTTCGTAATAAAACACGACCTTTACCTGCTAGTTCATTTTCGACACTTTCAACCACAGCCAATACTTTTGGGTCTAAGGTAGGGTCCGTCGCCACAGAATACCTAACATTAATCATTTTCATAGGGTATTTGACAAACCCTTGCCCTAAATCTTGTAATGTTTTATTTTGTGAAACCATCGCGGCCAAGACTTGCAGACTTGAGGCAATACCGTCACCTGTACTGATTAAGTCGAGGTTCAATACATGCCCAGAGCTTTCTCCGCCAATTTTCCAACCGTTTTTAGCCAATAATTCCATCACATAGCGGTCACCAACCTTACTACGAGCAAAATCAATGCCTTTAGCCTTAAGCGCGTTCTCTAATCCCATATTAGACATAACAGTACCAACAACGCCCCCACCTAAGGTGCCCTGTTCAAAAGCTTGGCATGCGATAATATACACAATATCATCGCCGTCAAACACTCGACCATTATGATCAACCATCATCACTCTATCGCCATCACCATCATAGGCAATACCGACATCAGCACCATGTTCAAGTACCTGACGCTTTAAACTATCAACATGTGTCGCACCACAATTGAGGTTTATATTAACACCATCAGGTTCGCATGCGTGGCAGATTACCGATGCACCTAATTCTCGCATAACAGCTGGTGCAATATGATAAGTCGCCCCGTTTGCGCAGTCGAGTACTATTTTAATCCCTTCCAAAGACAAGTCATTTGGGAATTGACCTTTACAAAATTCAATATAACGTCCATCAGCATTATCTAGTCGGTGTGCTTTTCCTAGTTGCTCCGATGGCACACAAGTCATTTTATCATCCAACATTGCTTCAATTTCAAGCTCAACTGAATCCGCAAGTTTGAGTCCATTGCCACTAAAAAATTTAATCCCATTGTCATGATATGGATTATGCGACGCACTGATCACAATACCCGCTTCTGCACGAAAAGTTTGTGTTAAGTAAGCCACTGCAGGTGTAGGCATCGGCCCTAATAAAACCACATCTATTCCAGCCGCGATAAGCCCTGCTTCCAACGAAGTTTCTAATAAATAGCCCGAGATCCGCGTGTCTTTACCTATAATGACTTTTTTCGTTCCAGATTTAGATAATACTTTTCCTGCAGCCCAGCCCAATTTCAATGCAAATTCAGGCGTAATTGGATATTCACCGACTAAACCTCTTACACCATCAGTACCAAAATATTTTCTTGTTGTCATAAAGTTACTCCATTTCTAGCTGCATGCCATACATTTAAAACATCAGCGGTTTCCTGAACATCGTGAACCCTGATAATGTTCGCGCCTTGCTGTGCACAGAGTAAAGCACCAGCCAAACTCGCAGCAATACGCGCGTCAGTTTCTCGATTTAATAATTGACCAAACATAGATTTGCGTGATAAACCCGCCAGTAAGGGTAGTTTAAGCTGAGTAAATTGTTCAAATTCACCGAGCAAACTAAAATTATGTGCCAAGCTTTTGCCAAAACCAAACCCTGGATCAAGGATCAACCGCTCCTTAGCTATTCCGACTTGCTCACAAGCCGCAATACGTTGCTCAAAAAACGCTTTTACTTCTCCAAATAAGTCAACGTAAGATGGATTTGCTTGCATGGTTCTTGGTTTACCCTGCATATGCATTAAACAAATGGGGACATCTGAATATTTTGCAGCTACCTGTAATGCATTTGGTTCCTGTAATGCACGTACATCATTGATAATATCTGCACCAGATTCAATTGCAGCTTCCATTACCTGCGCTTTACTCGTATCAATTGAAATCACGCAATCAGAAACATCTCTAATCGCAGTAATCACGGGGATAACCCTTTTTAATTCCTCTTCACAGGTAACATCTGGTGCGCCGGGCCGCGTAGATTCACCACCAATATCTAAAATAGTTGCACCTTGCTTTAGTAATACTTTGGCTTGTTCTACGGCATGTCCAGTAGTGAGGTAAGCACCGCCATCAGAAAATGAATCGGGTGTTACGTTAATTATCCCCATCACTTGAGGCACAGTCAGATGTAAGGCTCGATCCCGAGGTAAAGTTAACGTAGTCATGATGTACCCTAGCTTAATAACAACCCCACCAGTAAAGTAGTTAGTATAATAATCACTTTACTCGAAATTCAGGCTTCTATATTTATTTAATATTAAAAAGCCCCGAATATACGGGGCTTTTTCATTGCTGGGCATTTTAACCGTTATTCCGGACTATCATCAAGCTCTGTACTTGATTCAGAATCAGAAGTTGGCTTTTTTTCTGTATCTTTCGCATCACCATCAGATTTAGACGGTTTTGCTTTCGGCTTAATGTCATGTGCATCACGTGGAGGTCTCACCTCTATGCGAGCCATTAAGTCATCAATCTGAAGCGCATCAATTGTTTCATACTTCATAAGTGCGTCTTTCATGCTATGAAGCACATCCATATTATCTTTTAGAATCTGCTCTGCTCTATCATAGTTACGCGTCACAAAACCTTTAATCTCAGAGTCAATCAATTTGGCCGTCTCATCCGACATGCCAGACATACGTTGTGAGCCACCACCCATGTACATTTCATTCTGATCTTCCATGTACATTTGTGGACCAAGCTTGTTACTTAACCCCCACTGAGTGACCATTTTTTTCGCAATATCTGTTGCACGTTCAATATCATTACTTGCTCCAGTTGTTACTTTATCATCACCGTAGATAAGAGCTTCTGCGATACGACCACCATAGAGGCTAGATAGCATCGACTCCAAATGCTCTTTAGAATGACTCACTCTATCTTGTTCTGGTAAGTACATAGTGACACCTAATGCACGACCTCGGGGAATTATGGATACTTTATATACTGGGTCATGCTCAGGCACTAATCGACCAACAATTGCATGTCCAGCTTCATGGTAAGCGGTCATCTCTTTCTCATGCTCGCTCATTACCATGGACTTACGTTCAGCACCCATCATTATTTTATCTTTTGCAGCATCAAACTCCGCCATACTTACCTTGCGCTTATTTCCACGCGCTGCAAATAAAGCGGCTTCATTAACTAAATTAGCTAAGTCTGCACCAGAAAAACCTGGGGTACCACGTGCGATTACCGAAGACTCAACATTGTCATCTAACGGCACTTTACGCATATGAACATTCAAAATTTGCTCACGACCACGGATATCAGGTAATCCAACAACAACTTGTCTATCAAATCGGCCAGGTCTTAGCAACGCTGGGTCAAGTACATCTGGTCGGTTAGTCGCAGCAATAACAATTATGCCTTCATTGCCTTCAAAACCATCCATTTCCACCAGCATTTGGTTAAGTGTTTGTTCACGCTCATCGTGACCTCCACCCATACCAGCGCCACGTTTTCGGCCAACAGCATCAATCTCATCAATAAAGATAATACAAGGCGCTGCTTTTTTAGCTTGCTCGAACATATCTCTTACGCGAGACGCACCCACACCAACAAACATCTCAACAAAATCAGAGCCCGATATTGTAAAGAAAGGCACTTTAGCTTCTCCAGCAACAGCCTTTGCTAACAATGTTTTACCCGTTCCAGGAGGGCCTACCATCAGTACGCCTTTAGGAATACTGCCGCCTAATTTTTGGAACTTTGATGGATCTCGTAAAAAATCGACCAATTCAGTAACATCTTCTTTAGCTTCATCACATCCGGCAACATCTGCGAACGTCGTTTTCACTTGGTCTTCGCTCATTAAGCGCGCTTTACTTTTACCAAAAGACATTGCGCCCTTACCGCCACCACCTTGCATTTGACGCATAAAGAAAATCCATACGCCGATCAGTAATAACATCGGGAACCAAGAAATAAAGATGTTAGCCAAAAAAGATTGCTCTTCTGGCTTTACGCCTTTAACGTTCACATCATTTTTAAGTAAGTCATTAATGAGATCTGAATCTTGCATAGGTATAATCGTTTGAAAACGTTCGCCATTTCCCTTTATACCAGTAATAGTACCTGTATAACGGTCAACGTTAACATCTCGAATTGCACCGCTGCGCACTTCTTTCACAAATTGTGTATAACTCGTTTGACGATCAATTTGATCGCCGCCATTGAAGCCCTGAAACACGGTCATTAGCACAACTGCTATAACCAACCAGAGTATTAAATTCTTTGCCATATCGCTCAAGGGGTTAACCTCTTGTATTCAAAATTGTTTAAATTCAACTTAATGCTGTCCAACTGTACTACAGTTTGTAGCCTGTCGCCACTATATATACTTCTCTAGAACGGGGTCTAGACGCTTTTGGTTTACGTATCTTTACCACATTGAAGCATTTTCGTACTTCTTGAACAAACTGATCAAAACTCTCGCCTTGAAACACTTTCACTGCAAATGCCCCATTTTTCCTTAAAACTTGATGACACATATCAAGTGCAAGTTCTACCAAATACATGCTACCGGCCTGATCCGTCGACATGTTACCACTCATATTAGGTGCCATGTCAGAGAATACCACATCAACATTTTTCCCGCCTATACGATTTAGTAAAGCGTCCAAAACCGCCTCTTCACGAAAATCACCTTGCAAAAAATCAACACCGGGTAATGAATCCATAGGCAAAATATCACATGCGATGACTTGCCCTTTGGATCCAACTTGCTCGGCTAGATATTGTGACCAACTCCCAGGAGCAGCTCCAAGGTCGACAACACTCATGCCAGGCTTTATTAATTTATCCCTTTGTTGCACTTCTTCTAACTTAAAGACGGCACGAGAACGAAAGCCTCGTTTTTGTGCCTCTTGAACATAAGGGTCATCAACATGCTCTTTTAACCAGCGCTGAGAACTCGCTGAGTGTTTTTTATTTGTCATTATTCGCTGCAACTCATTAGTAATATTGTCTAGATGGCGGTAGAATACCAATAATTCAAGCCTACATTTAGTAAATTGTACCAATATGACTTTATCAAATAAACAAAAGCAGTACTTAAAAGGACTAGCACACCCGTTAAAACCCGTTGTTTTACTTGGCGCAAACGGTTTAACTGAAGGTGTCGTCATGGAAATTGACCACTCACTAAGCATTCATGAACTAATCAAAGTAAAAGTACCAACTAACGATCGTGAAACAAAACAACTGATTTTCGACGCTATCGTAAGAGAAACTAAAGCTTATAAAGTGCAAACTATTGGTCATGTCATTATTTTGTATCGCCAAAGTGAAGAAAAAAAGATTCAGTTACCTCGCACATAACTCGAAAACGCCACGGCTCATTCCTGTGGCGTAGTCTGCGCTACTTTAATGGCTTGCCTAATAAAATCGGTTGTAAGCTCGTTAATAACACCACTTTCAGCGTTTAACAGTAAACTAAATCCAATGTCATACTCAGGGATGACCACAACATCTGTTCTATAGCCTTGTACCCAACCACTGTGGTAGTAAAGAGTAACGCCTTCAAATTCATAAATACGCCACCCTAACCCATAATATGCTTGCGTAATATAATCTCGCCAGATTCTTCGCCTTAGCTCCCTCTTTGTACGTGTATACGGGCGACTTTGGATCACCAATGCATCTAAAGATAGAACATCAGGGTAATAACCAAGCTGTAACTTAAGCCACTGAATCATATCAGCAGCACTGGCATTAATACCCGCAGCAGGTGTCACTTTGTAATAGTTTGTTTTTAACTTTGCGGTATGCCAACGCTTGCGCCCTAAAACATGAGGCAATGCGTAATTCTGGTCTTGAGTCATATTATCTAAACCAACCCCACCATCATTCATATTTAACGGTGCAAATATAAACTCTTCAAGCCATTGCTCGTAAGTGATCCCCGTCGCTCTATAAATGACGTCTGATATCACACTAAACATAACGTTCTGATATCCATAACATTGCCCCGGATTGCAAATTTTATCCACAGAGACTAAACGCTCGACAATTTTCTCATATCGCATTCTAGATTCAATTAAATTATCGTACGCATTGGGCACCAATCCACTTGAGTGGCTGAGCAAATGATACAGCTTGAGATGTTTATACTCAGACAACGCAAATAAAGGTAAATACTCACTTACTTTGTCATCTAGAGAAATTCGATTTTCACTGACCAATTTAGCACTTAAAGAACCAGCAAAGGTTTTTGACACTGAAGCCAATCTAAAGCGTGTGTGAATATTCACTTTCTGCCCGTTTTTTACTCTAGTACGGCCATACCCTTGTGCTTTACCACCAAATTTGCCGTGAACAATACTTAATGCAGCCCCAGGAATTGATTTTTCTTTGAGTTTACGCTCGACTTGCTTAGAATAGCTGTTCAAAAATTGGTTCCACTGTTTTTTTGCCACATCCGTTGCAAAGGAAGGCGCAGTGAATAGCCAAAGTATGGCAAGAACTAGAAACTTCATATTGACCCATTCTTTTTTTAGTGATGGGAGTGTACACGAAGTTCTACCTTGTTTGTAAGGCTGTATAACTATATTAACGCGATTGAGGTATTTGGATGCGGTTATTTTTCTGTTTTATTATTTTGTCTTTTACATTTGGCTGCGCGTCAACAAAAAAGCTGGCACCAAAGCTCAATATCCCAGCAAAACCATTGCTGACAAAAGAGGTTTACCAACTAAGTTACACAACGGAGTTAGACTCCGCGCGTATTAAGTCAGTACAACTACCTGCTCATCCAATAGAAAAAAACAACACAGTTCGTATCGTCTCAGATAAGGTTGGCATGACTGATACTTTAAAAGCTCACCTCATAGCTGCACTCAATAAGAAAAATTTAAAAATAGTAACCACGAGTAAAGCTGATTACATACTAACAATTCACCAATTAGATTTAGAGTTTGGGTCAGAAAAAACTTACACACTTAACCAACCTCGCAAACCACACGCTTTTTTTACACAACTAGCCCAGCAAGTGCCCAGTTACCAATGTACAAACATCATCGCGTCAGTCAGCATGCGATTAACCCATCAGGCGTCGTCTGACGTTGTATGGTTCGCCAAATCATCCATTGATAGCGCAAGCTTCCAAGCGATACCACTGCAGCTTAATTATACTAAAACAGAAAAAATCACCAATGAACACGCCGTTATTGCATTCATCGTAAAACACAATACCGAAACCGCTCGTAAAGCCCGTTTTAACCAAAATATCACGCCTCCTGCTTATGATGTTAAAACGGTAATTAGCCAACCTACTAAAATTGCTGGCGCTTGCACTGAAACAGAAGTCAGTGCCCTTAGTAGTGCCATGCAAACATCATTGACCAACTTACTTATCGATAAAATAAACATTCAGTAATACATACAATTTCTTACAGTTAATACTCCTGAAAACATCCTATAATGGTGACCAACATTAGTTTGGTGACCATTATGCAGCTGTTTTTCAAAACTTTAATTAGTTTACTTATGTTTAGCGCCTGTACCGTGTCTGCGTCAAGTCGATTATATTCGGATAATACTCTGCTTCCCTCTGATGGATTTGCGTGGGATTGGACTTTTGGTGCAAGCGCCTACATTGAGGACCCGTACTTAATTGGTATGCCCAGTAACAATAAGGGCTTTGAACTCGAACTTACACTTTCCCTATCCTATGACAATCTGTTTGTTGATATAGATAACAGCCAGCTAAGTGGTGGGTTTATCATTGGCTATACGCTACCTAGCATTAACACATGGCAATTAGATATTATCGGTACGCAAATTCAAAAAGGATTTAATGAAACAGGGTTAGAGCTTTATAAACTCGATGTGCTGCCCGAATTAGCTGGTATTAATGCACGAGCATATGACTATAATGCAGGGTTACGTTTAAGCAAACGATTTTCCGACTCATTATTTTCAATCGAACTACTCAATGACATTTCCAATGCCCATAATGGCTGGATACTGTCTTCATTTTTCAGTCATATTACACCTTGGAGAAACTGGGAGTTTCGAGCAGCTGTTGGTCTAAATGCATATTCTCCAGAATTCACCGACTATTATTTTGGCATTACGCCTAATGAAGTGACCCCCTTTAGGCCGAGTTATAGTGCGAATACTTCTTTTAGTCTTGTCACCGAGCTTCATGCTGAATATCCACTCAATGAACATTGGATTTTCCTTGCAGGGTGGATGTCAACTCTGTATTCCGAAGATATCTATAACAGCCCTATAATCAGACAATATTACCACCACAAAGCCAAGGTTGGCGTAAGATATGTATTTTAATAGCTTGTCTGTCTTGTTCTTGGTGCAACTCACACCAGAGGCTGCAATCCCAATACCGCCGACTCTTTTGGTACAACCTGAGCGCTGTATAGCGCTTAGAAAAGGCCGAAACTGCTATGCCCAACTAACTTTTAGTTGGGACTTGCCCATTGCAGCGAACTACTGTTTAAAAAGTAGCAATAGCGAAAGTGTGCTTTATTGTTGGCAGGCTGCAAAAAGTGGGCATGTCGAGCACGAATTTAATCAACAGAAAACACACGAATATCAATTAATAAATAGTGACACCGGCGCCATACTTGGGCAAACTCAAGTACATGTGCAATGGGTTTATAAGAACCGTCAGAAAAAAAGACGTTGGAGATTATTTTAATGGACAATTACGGCACAATTTTATTAGTAGAAGATGACGCATCCCTTGCACAATGGGTTGCCGACTACTTAAATAACCAAGGTTATACGACACATGTTTGTGAGCGAGGAGACAAAGTTGTTGCAATGGTTAAGTCTCTAACACCTGATATTGTGCTACTCGATGTCATGCTACCTGGTCAAGATGGTATTAGCGTTTGTAGAGAATTACGACAATTCTACCACCAACCTATCATTATGCTAACAGCACGAGATGAAGAAATGGATGAAGTTATTGGCCTTGAAGTTGGCGCCAGTGACTACGTTATAAAACCAGTAAGGCCTCGTGCCCTGCTTGCTCGAATCAAAGCCATGTTACGCGCAGCACAAGAAACTAAGGTAATAGAAAATAATGATTCCAACGTTATCAATGTCGGTAATTTAAGTATAGACACTCAAGCCCGGAAAGTTTCATTGCAAGGTATTGAAGTCAACATTTCAAGTGCCGAGTATTTGTTATTACATTTCCTTGCTTCAAATGCAGGTGAGGTAGTATCTAGAGACTCAGTCTTTAAAGCGACCAAAGGTCGAGAATACGACGGTCTCGACCGCAGTGTCGATGTTTTAATTTCAGCACTTCGCAAGAAGTTCAATGACGATCCACAGCAACCTGAAAAAATAAAAACCATTTGGGGAAAAGGTTATTTGATGGTGCCCAGTGCATGGTAATTTAATTCAGTGAAGAAACTCTACTTATATTTATTAACAAGCGCACTTGTATCCATTGTTGTGTTGGGTTGGCTTATTGATACGCTCAATCAACAAACAGCGCCAACTGAAGATAGTTTTGGTTGGCAAAGCACTTTAACGGGTGGCTTTGCATTGCAAATAGCCAGGCAACCGGAGCACCAACGCGCCTCGTTTGCCAAACGTCTAAGTGCTGATTTTGACGTAACTCTAACGTATAAACAAGGTGACACGCTCGCCTTACCTCATGAGCTAAAGCAGCAAATGGCCCTGAAAAAAGAGCTTGTTCTTGAGGATGAATTGGGCTTTTATTTATTGAAAACCCATGATAATTTACTCCCTGATTACCTTGAATTAAGACTACAAAAACCAGAACTCGAGCAAAGTAACGATGTGCTACTTACCTTGCTTTTTTATGCTGGGGTATGTGGATTTATGTGGTTTATTTTGTCTCCTCTGGCTAAAAGGCTATCCGTACTCACAGAAGCCGCTAAGCAATTTGCCAGTGGTGACTTAAGTGCTCGCATCAAAGTAAACCACTTCACGTATATTAAAGATGTAGAACTTACCTTTAATCGAATGGCGAACCAAATTGACAAGCTGCTTGCTGAAAATAAACTCATGGCATCAAGTTTATCCCACGATATACGTACGCCTGTGGCATGCTTGCGTTTTGGATTAGACGCCGCCATAGAAGAACCAGATTTAAATCAAGTTCGTTCTATTTTAGTACGTATGGAAAACGATTTAGATCAAATGGAAGACATGCTGGCAAGCTATTTGTCGTTTGCAACACTTGAGCAAAAAGCACATTTGCTGACTTTTGAATCGACACAGGCACAAACCTACATAGCTGCACTCATAGACCAAATACAACCAAAGCTTACTAAAGCTGACCTCATCGGAAGCTACGATGTTGACCCGCAAGTATACTTATATGCCGACTTACATTGGCTCGCGCGTGCCATTACCAACCTACTCAGTAATGCGTGTGAGTTTGCATCTCGTAATATTTTGGTCAGAGTACAACAACATGAGCAATTAATATTAATCGACGTAGAAGATGACGGGCCTGGTATAGCCCCAAATAATTGGCATAAAGTATTTAGTCCATTTTTCCAAGAACAAAACCACCGTAACCGTGATGAGAAAGGATACGGATTAGGCCTTGCAATCGTTGCGAAAGTGGTTGACTGGCACCACGGTAAAGCATCAGTATCGCAATCTGAGACACTTGGTGGCGCAAAGTTCACATTAAGTATCAACTGTAAACCAAATAAAGCAGTGTAAATATACTTCAACACCCACATCTCAGCAACAGCTCAAATCAATGATAGATAAACATTTTTATGTATTTTAGAACACAGATTTTCGCAGCTTAAACATTACAGTATGCGCTGCTATCTACTTTTGTTCTAGATCATGGTAGTTTCAATGTAATTAGCACTTTTTATTTACTATTAATTACAGTAAATTGTGGGCGCCGTTATAAAAATAGAGAAGTATAAACAATATGAGCAGTGTACGCGGAGAGTTTAGCTCTCGCTTTGGTTTCATTATGGCCGCAGCAGGTTCAGCTGTCGGTCTTGGCAATATTTGGGGCTTTCCAACACAAACAGCGAGCAACGGTGGTGCCGCATTCGTGCTCGTCTACTTAATTCTGGCTTTTTGTCTCGCATATCCAGCCTTAATGGCTGAACTCGTTATTGGCCGACACGGCCAAGCTAATGCGGTATCTTCATTGCAAAAATTATCGGATAGGCCCATTCATAAACGCTTCGCGTTTTTTGTCGGGTTCGGCGGTATTATTTGTGCAGGTCTAATTCTCAGCTTCTACGCAATCGTTGCTGGATGGATGTTCAGCGCAACACTTGAACCCTTGACTAAGCTTACCGGTACAACCAATGTGACCAGCTGGTTAAACACACAGTCGTTAAACCGAGATCTCATTTTTACGTCACTCTTTATCATTTTGACAATTTCTATTATCAGTAAAGGAGTCGAAAACGGTATTGAAAAGTGGTCAAAAAGGCTAATGCCTGCGCTGCTTAGTATTCTATTTCTGCTTATCGTTTACGTACTAATGCAAGATGGCGCGAGTGATGGTCTTAAAGCCTATTTGATCCCTGATTTCTCATCCATTTTAAACCCTGATTTATTAGTGAGCGCATTAGGCCAGGCCTTCTTTTCTCTATCTCTTGGCACCAGTGTCATGATCATTTACGGCTCTTACATTAGTAAAAAAGAAAATTTAGTATCTTTAGGCGCCTATGTAACACTCATCGATGTTCTCATTGCTTTTGTCGCGGGATTACTTATTATTCCAGCGATGTATGTAGCTCAGGCGCAAGGGGTTGAAATATTCGCTGCCGATGGCTCCCTACTCTCTGAAGATACCTTGGTATTTCAAGTGTTACCTGCGTTATTTAGCAGTATGGGACAAATGGGGCTATTTGTTGGATTTGCATTCTTTGCATTGATGAGTATTGCAGCGTTGACTTCCTCTATTTCAATGCTTGAAGCTCCAGTGTCATACGCCGTAGAAAAGTTTGCACTAAAACGCATTCAAGCAACATGGATTATTGGTGTACTGATCACCATTGTCAGCTTTACCATCATTTTTAACTTCAATACCTTATTTGGCTTAGTGGTCAGTGCTACGACACAGTTTGGTCAACCACTACTAGGCATGTTTTGTTGTGTATTCGTAGGCTGGCTCTGGAACCGCAGTGCGTTACTTAAAGAAATTGAATCTGGTAGCCCTGACATTGCAGCTAGTTGGTTTTGGAAAGTTTGGCCTTGGTACATTAAGTTCATTTGCCCACTGGCCATTGCCTTAGTGTTCATTCATTCCTTATAGATTTGACAAACATCATAATTAAGGTGCTGAGCACAGCACCTTAATTATGAAAGACATAAAGCATATTTCATTTATGTTTGAGCACCATATCTTGGTGCGCAATACCATCTTCTAAATATGACTTACCTATCGCATGAAAGCCTAAGCCTTGATAAAAACTCAGCAATTGAGTTTGCGCAGATAAAAAAATGTCTATTGCTTCTTTATATGTACTTGCTAACTCGATAGTTCGACTCATTAATTGGCTTGCAAGTCCCACCCCTCTATGCTTTTCATGGACTAAAACACGCCCTATTGCACAAGTACGTATGCCCTTACGGTAGGTACGGGCATACGCGGTTATCACGCCATCCTGCTGAGCATAAATATGATACGTATCTAAATGGTGGTCAATGTCATCTAATTCAGGATAAGGGCATGCTTGTTCAACAACAAACACATCCACCCTTGCTTTCATTATCTGAAACAGCGTTATCGTATCAAGTTCACTAAATCGTTTAATATGCCACTGCATCGTTCATTCCCTAAGAAAAAAGCCCAGCATATTAGCTGGGCTCAAATTTATTTTATTAGCCCATATTATGCAAACAATCGCTCTAACTGATCGCAAATTGTGCTGAGATTAACTTGATCATGTTCGATAGTTAAATCCACATAACCATCTGAGCGAAACGCTCTATCTAATTCAATCAAAACATGTGTTTTATGTGCTTCTGGCACAAAAGAAAGCTCAATTTCTTGTATCCCAAATATAGATTGGTTGTTCGGTCTATACTCTAACTCTTGATAACAACCAGAAAGAGACTGAAAATCGGACGCTTTCAAGTAACCTTGTTCAACATCGGCTTTAATTAAAGAAAAACCCAGCTTCTCCATTGCTGCCATGCAAGTTTTAACGGCTTCGTTAGGGTAAATATGTAAAGTGTCTTTATCCGATGGATCCAATGCTAAATCAATGTCAAGCCCAGTTTCTAACCATACAAAACTATAGTTATAGCCAGCATTGATTTCTGTGATTGGGGTTTCAGAGTGCAAACGTGCTTCAAATGGGATCACAACTTGCTCTTCTGGGCCTATAGTAAACCGTTCACCGATATGCCACTTTTCAATAACATGATTAGTAAAATACTCTCCATCATCACTTTCATGTTTTATCCGCGTCATTAAAGCTAATTCTAG
Source organism: Pseudoalteromonas sp. MMG013 (assembly GCF_018100885.1). Taxonomy (NCBI): domain Bacteria; kingdom Pseudomonadati; phylum Pseudomonadota; class Gammaproteobacteria; order Alteromonadales; family Pseudoalteromonadaceae; genus Pseudoalteromonas; species Pseudoalteromonas sp. MMG013. The sequence continues at coordinate 107,332 of NZ_JAGJEE010000007.1, forward strand.
CCCTGAGACTTCTTGTACAACATCACCGCCATTCACAATAATTTGAGCTTGGAATTTTTGTCCAGGATTCAAATGCTCAGTTTCTAAAACAGTATCGACTTTCGCGGCACCGATACCCACTGATGCAAGGATTTTTTTAAACATTAAGTCTCCTGTTCGAGATTGCTCCTTTATTGGCATCTTAACCATAAATATTCACTCTTGTCAGCGAAAATTTACCTCATTAGACAGAATATCTTATTCTTAACCCAGTTAACCGCAATTACGTTCTCCCTAGTTTTAAAAAAATTAATTTATAAATCAGTGAGTTTTGATACACTTTAATTACTCATTATCGACTGTTGGTTACCAAATGGAATTACTGTTTTTCGCCATAGCGTTTGTTTGTGGTTTTGCTGTATATCAGTTGAAATTGCCGCCACTTATTGGCTTTTTAATGGCTGGTTTCGTGCTCAATTTACTTGGCTACCATACTACAGCGTTATTAACCTCCCTTGCTGATTTAGGCGTAACATTATTATTATTTTCGATAGGCCTGAAACTTAAGCTCTCAAACTTAATCAAACCACAAGTATGGGCCCCAGCAACATTACATATCGTCGTTTGTACTGCATTTTTCACTAGCCTTTTACTTTTATTAGCCTATGCATCACTGCCGCTCTTTACAGAATTATCGTTGACAAGTGCTATGCTGGTCGGCTTCGCATTCAGCTTTTCAAGTACTGTTTTTGCTGTCAAAGTATTAGAAGAGCGTGGAGAAATGGCAACACTTCACGGCAAGATTTCTATCGGTATTCTCGTTATGCAAGATATTTTTGCTGTGGCCTTTTTGGCTATAAGTACCGGTAAAGTACCCAACATGTGGGCTTTGGTATTACTTGTCAGTCTATTCGTATTCAAACCTATTATGTTTTGGGTCTTAAATCGCTCTAAGCATGGTGAATTACTGCCCCTGTTTGGCTTTTTCTTTGCCCTCATCATTGGATATCATGCATTTGAATTTGCTGGTCTTAAGGGTGACCTAGGAGCGCTTATTATCGGCATGATGTTTGCTCCACATAAGAAAGCAGGTGAACTATCCAAATCATTACTTAATTTAAAAGATATCATGCTTGTTGGGTTCTTTTTAAACATCGGATTAAATGCGAACATATCAGCCTATGCGCTGTTCATAGCCTTGCTACTTGTCATTGTTTTACCTTTAAAGGTTGGGTTGTACTACGCTTTTACTAATCTCTTTAGATTACGCGCAAGAACGTCTCTACTCAGTGCATTTACACTCTCTAATTACAGCGAATTTGGCTTAATTGTTTGTGCTGTCGCGGCGTCTAGCGGTGCAATTACCTCTGATTGGTTAGCCGTTGTCGCTATTGCGGTCTCACTCACATTTGTTCTCGCATCGCCGCTAAACAAAAGAGCAAATGAAATATATGTCAAACTCGAGCCTTTATTACTCAAGTTCGAAAGCGCCACACGCTTAGAAGAAGAGCTTCCGGTGAATTTAACCAATACACAAATCGTCATTTTTGGCATGGGCAGAATAGGAACGGGTGCATATGAAACCATCGAAACCTCCAACTCAGGTGTTATCGCTGGGATAGATATAAAACCTGAAGTCGTTGAACGACATGTTAAGCGTGGCCGAAGAGTATTGCTCGCCGATGCAACAGACCCTGACTTTTGGCAACGAGTTAATCATTCTAATGTCGAAATGGTGATGCTTGCTATGCCTAAACATATGCAAAATATATATGCACTAGAGCAGCTCAATGCATCTGGCTTCAGCGGACAAGTAACTGCAATAGCAAACTACCCAGATCAGCAAAAAGAACTCGAAGATATGGGCGTAGATTACACCTATAACTTCTATTTAGAAGCCGGTAGTGGTTTCGCAGAACACGTAAAGCAAAAATTGTTTTCTTAAATTCATTTAGTTTTCTCAGTACTATAAAAGGTACTGAGAACTATTTTTATTTTCGCATCAATATCTTACTTCTAGACGTCTAGATTATCGATACAAATTCTCCCCGATTATCCCCCCCTGCGATTTACAAAACTTTACATCTAAGTTAGTAATCTCAGCATAAAACAGAGTACACTGGCTTTATTCGATAATACGTAAGTATCTATTTTTAACACAAAAATTATTTAATTCTTGGAGTATCTATGAATATCTCCCGCAGTGTTAAAGTATTCCTAAGAGGGTAAAAAAATGCTTAAAACCAAACCAGTAAATCAATTCTCTGCTGTTGTTGATGATATCAAAGCCGGCCCTTTTTCTGATTTGCAAAACCGTTTAGATGCGCTTCAAGACAACGGAATGACAGCGTTGACAATACGCAGTATTTTATTTCATAAAATGTTAGATCTACACTCAGTTCCCGCTGAACATTTCTTAAGGGAGCAAGCAACCCCACAGCGCCTTGACGATCCTGCTTTAATTGAGAAATTGAATGCGCTTGGGTTTTATCGGAAGCAGCGTTGCGTCATGCACTAGACAGAATTATGGGAGCCTACATACTCCCGTATAGGCTGGCAATGCCCGTCGCCAGCCTATTTTTTATTATCTAAAAAATGAAAACCATTAAAGGTTTTCTAAAAAGTCCTCATCAAAGTCAGTTGGTTCTTCATTAACAGGTGGGTTTCCATCATGCAGCTCGTATAATTGACGTTGAAAGTATATGTCTTTCATAAATACATATGGGTCTAAAGACTCCTTTAGTAAACTCTCTTGCGCCATAAGCGACGCTCTCGCCTCCACTGCGCGTAACGCAAAAATTAGGAGAGTTTGCGGTGTAGTTAATGCAATTTCAGGTAAAACGACTTTATCGACCACATCACCAACGACATTTCGTACCGTTGAAGGCCCCATTGCAGGTAACATCACGTACGCACCATCACCAACTCCCCAAACCCCTAACGTTTGACCAAAGTCCTCATCTTTATGCTCTAATCCAAAGTTACTGGCAACATCAAATATACCTAGCACGCCAACTGTTGAATTAATTAAAAACCTCGCAACATTAACCCCCATATCACCGGGCTTACCTTGTAAACCCGCATTGACTGCATCGATAGGCGCTGCAATATTAGTCGTAAAATTAACAAGGCCCGCTCTTACAGGTGTGGGTGTTACTGCTAAATACCCTTGCGCTGCTGGGCGAAGAATATATGTGTCTAGTACATCCATGTTAAAGTCATAAATTGGACGGTTTATAGACTGCAATGGATCTCGTTCGTCTTTCTTCTCTTCAGGAACGCTCGTACAGCCTGAAAGAATCGTTAGTGCGATCAGTGCACTATAAATAGGTTTAAACATTTAGCTTCCTGTACTCGTAATTACACGACTAATCTCTACGGTATGTTTTTGATTGCCTTCTGTAAGCCTTATGACTGGGGATTCTCCCTCAAGTTCATCAGGGCTTATCATAACGGAACCATCTACGGACACACGTGCCGTAATGATCACATTTTCAAAACTCGAAAGTTTTAATTCTGGCATCATTGCCATACTATCATCTAGAGTGACAGTTAAAGGCAAGTTAAAATCTGTAAGTTTTTCTACCGCAAGCGGCATTTTTGGCCCATCAGCAGCCTTTACAAACACAAATAAAGTTGCATTATTTGGCAATGAAGAACGTAACTCTTCCGCCAACGTGACTGTCACCGAAAGTATAGGAGTCCCTAACATTGGCTGCGGTTCAATCTCGATCAGTCGCGCTGTGATCTCTTCAATACGTTGAGAAATCATGCTATACCGTGGGTCTGACTCGTTTATTGTAGAGAGCAACACTTCAAATGCACTTTTCGCTTCATGCCAGTCCTGACGTTCATAAGCTATCAATGCGAGTAATGAAATTGCATCAATATTTTTCGGATCCGACTGTAGCACTTGAGATAACATTTGAGCAGCACGGTTCATTCCTGTCTCGGAGCCTTCCACTAGCAATACTTGGCTATAATTGACCAAAATATTATTATTTTTTGGGTTCATGCTCAGTGCTTTTTCAAACGCTTGTTTTGCCATTTCATAGTCGTTAAGTGACATTGCAACACGGCCAAGTAGCATCCACGCAACAGCATCATCACCACTATTGGCTAACTTGGTACGAAGCCCTAATGCAAAAGCTTGCAATTCATTCTGAGTAAGAGGCTCACCTTGTTGCATGACGGCTCTCTCTCCGTACTCAGGCAGTTTTTCAATCGCATGATACCAGTTCTCTATTTGCGTCTGACTACCTGTAAAGCTATAAAAAACACTGCTAACAGCTAATGTAAATGCCACCCCAGTCAGGGCGAAAATTCGATTATTACCTCGGCTATTGAGTTGTTTCTCTGGAGACAACTCATGATAGAGCCTTTGTTTCAATTCAAGCACAGATTCATCATGAATAAATTGCTCTATTCGTTGACTAGTTAAGTCTTGTTTTAATTCATCAAGACGTTGATGGTAAATCACTATCCGCTCAGCGTTCGCATCATGGTCTAACGTTAGTACATTCTCTTTTCGTAAAAAAGGCACTGCAACAAATAACAGCGCTAACACAGTGAGTAGCGCAAACATACCCCACATTTGCATCATTTCATTCATTATTGCTGCTCCTTACGCTGATACTGAGCAATCAATTTAGTCAACTTAGCTTCATCATTTGCATCCCACACTTGCTTCCTAGACGCCTTTTTTTGCCGAAATACGATAAAACCAAAACCAACTACCACTATAAAAATGGGCAATACCCACAAAATAATTGTCGCAGGCGTGACCGGTGGCTGATAATGTACAAAGTAGCCATAACGATCGATCATATAATCAATCACTTCTTCCTTTGTTTTCCCTTCATGGACCAAAGTGACGACTTTATCTCGCAAATCTTTCGCTACAATTGCATCAGAATCAGCAATATTCTGGTTCTGACATTTCGGACAACGAAGTTCATGAGTCAACTCCTTAAAGGTTGCCGCACGCTCTTGTGATGAAAATTCATACTTATCTTCTACCGTATGTCCTGCGAAGCTCATTAGCATCGTCAATATCATCAATACATATTTCATTGTGACAGCTCCTGAATAGCTGGTGCAAACTTCGCTCTCCACACTCGAGGGTTGATATCACCTGTATGATGTAGCAATATCTTCCCTTCTTTATTAACTAAAAATGTCTCTGGTGCGCCAGATACACCTAAATCTAGTGCTAATGTTCGTTCTAAATCTAAAATATTAAATTGATACGGATCTCCCGCTCTGTCTAACATTGACTTCACTTCTACTCTAAGCGCATTCATATCAAACTGGTCGCCAAAATCTGGGTCATAAGCTTGTTCATAATATAAACCAATAATACGAACACCTTGACTTCGAAGCTGCGCTAAGTAGCCTAACTCAGCAATACACGTTGGGCACCAAGTGCCCCACACATTCAGTAAATACACTTCACCGAGTAAGTCAGTATTTTGCCACTGTTTTTCATCGTCCATTAAATCAGGCAACGTAAAGCTCGGCATTACCTGCCCTATACGGCCTGTTTGCAACTCACGAGGATTACCAAATAACCCTTGGTACAAAAACACACATAAAAACATGAATATCAAAAATGGTATGATTGCTATCAATTTCTTATTCATATTTTAGCCTCTGCCGTCTCAGTGTATTTAGGTCGTCTACGATAACGTTTATCTGCCACAACCAAGAAACCAGCTATAGAGATCAATAATCCGCCTAACCACATCCAACGTACATATGGCTTGTGATAAATCCGCAATGACCAGTTGCCATTACTTAATTGCTCACCCAGAGCTAGGTATAAATCGCGGAAAAAGCCATCATCGATTGCCGCCTCAGTCATAAATTGCATACCGACATCATACAAACGCTTTTCTGCATACAATTCAGTCACTATACTCCCTTCTTTTAGCACATTGACGACGCCTGCATGGCCACTGTAATTAGGGCCTCGAATCTCCTTCACGCCTTCAAACCGGTATGTGTATTCATTAAGGACCGCGGTATCACCAGCCTTCATACTCACTGAGCGCTCCACTGAATACGCAGATGTTAGTGCTACACCTGCAACCACAAACGCGATCCCTACATGACCTAAGATCATTGCCCAATAGCTCATGCTTTGTCGCTTAAAACCATTCAGGATATGTTTTTCTACCGTCACTTTCTCAAAAATATCTAACAGAGCACCCAATACAATCCAAACCCCTAGTGCCGTTGCCACAAAGGTAAGTATTGAGACGGTATCGTAACTACTATATAACCAAGAAGCTGTTAACAGTAATGCTGCCGCGACTAAACCTAGCGCTTTCTTCGCCAGTGGTGTCAATTTATTCTGCTTCCATCTTAATAAAGGTGCAATTCCAAGTAATAGTGCAAAAGGCACAATTAGCACTGAAAACATTTGATTGAAAAATGGCACACCAATAGAAATAGAACCAAGCCCCAGTTCTTTATGGATCATGGGCAACAATGTCCCCAACAACACAATTAGCGTCGCAACCACCAAAAATATATTATTGGCCCATAGTGAGACTTCCCTAGATAATAGTTTGTACCGCCCTTCACTTTTTACTTCAGACACTCGCATAGCATATAAAGCTAAGCTGCCGCCGACAACCACGAGTAAAAAAGTCAAAATAAACAGTCCTCTATCTGGATCTGTTGCAAACGCATGAACGGATACAATAATGCCAGAACGAACTATAAAGGTGCCAAGTAAACATAAACTAAACGCTGTAATGGCCAACAACACAGTCCAAGACTTGAAGATCCCGCGCTTTTCTGTGCTCGCTAAAGAGTGCAGTAATGCTGTTGCGACTAACCATGGCATCAGCGATGCGTTTTCCACCGGATCCCAAAACCACCAGCCCCCCCAGCCAAGCTCTGAGTAAGCCCACCAGCTACCGATAGTGATGCCTAACGTCAAAAATCCCCATGCAACCATCGTCCAAGGTCGTGACCATTTAGCCCAAGTGTTATCCAACTTACCTGTTAATAGTGCCGCTATCGCAAACGCAAAAGACACAGATAAACCAACATATCCCATATAGAGTAAAGGTGGATGAATAATCATTCCAGGATCTTGTAGTAATGGGTTTAAGTCACGTCCCTCTACCGGAAAGTAGGGCAGTAAGCGCTCAAACGGACTCGACATCCAGAGGGTATACAGCATAAAACCTACACCAAGAAAGCCCAGTACCCCCAAGACCCTCGCTCTAAGCACCCAAGGAAGTGACTTAGACATCAGTGCCACAAGCGCCGTCCAACTTGACTGCATCACTAACCACAGTAAGATTGCGCCTTCATGGCCTCCCCATGTCGAAGTGACTTTATAGTACCAAGGCAAGCTTGTACTTGAATGGTGTGCAACGTACGCAACTGTGAAATCATCTATCAATGTTACATAAATCAAAATAGCAAACGACACTAACACAAACAAACACTGGCCAACAGCCAATGATGGTGCAGCTCGCATCAGCCTTAAATTTCCAGTATAAGCCCCCCACATCGGAAATATGCACAACAACAGACTCAATGCCATCGCTAGCACAAGCGAAAAATAGCCAATCTCTGGGATCATATTAATTCTCGCTATTTAAATTGTAGGTGGGTTTAACGTGCTTAATTCCTTTAACCGCCTCCGCCACCTCTGGGGGCATATATTCCTCGTCATGTTTTGCCAGTACTTCAAATGCTTCAATAACATCTGGCTCAATTAACGTACCTTGCGCAACTATTCCCTGACCTTCTCTAAATAAGTCGGGCAAAATACCACGGTATTTAATGGTCACAAGAGGACCTTTATCAGCGAGTTTAAACGTCACATCCAAACTTGTTTCATCTCGTACTACGGAGCCTGGAACAACCATACCGCCAATTCGTAATTTTTGACCAACAAATGGTTTTTCTTTGTTTTCGCCTTTACCATCAATTAACTCACTTGGCGTATAAAATAAGTTTATATTTTCTTGCAGCGCATATAAGGTTAAGCCTATCGCGGAGCCGACACCAAACACAATCGCCAGTACTGCAAGCATGCGCTTTTTACGTCTAGGATTCATACTGCTTGCTCCTGCTGAGCTTTTTTAATTCGAGCTTCTCTTTCAATCTGCAACCTAACTTGCTGCTTAAGCCGCTTCCCATCAAATAAAGAACTTATCAAAACTGATGATAATACCAATGCACAACTACCAAACGACAACCAGACATAAAAACCATATCCACCCATCGAAATAAAATCACTAAATGACTCAAACTGCATACTTAACCTCGACTTACTAAATCTCGTACCCACGGGCGATGCTTTTCACATTGTAAGATCTCATTCTTCAAACGAATTAGCGTAATTACGCCAACAAAGCCTGCAAATGCCGCAATATTTATTAATAGCGGCCACAACATTGAAGCATCAATAGCAGATGTATCAAACTTAGTAATTGTTGCACCTTGATGTAACGTATTCCACCATTCAACTGAAAAGTGGATTATCGGTAAATTAATAACACCAACAATTGCTAAAATACAAGCCGCCCGTCCAGCTGACTTTTTATCCTCAAAGGCGTGATATAGAGACAGCACCCCAAAATATAAAAATAATAATATTAATTCAGATGTAAGCCGTGCATCCCATACCCACCAAGCTCCCCACATTGGCTTGCCCCAAGCGGCTCCTGTAATTAATGCAATTGCCGTCATTGCCGCCCCTACTGGAGCTATGGCAATAACCGCCAATTCTGCATTCCTTATTTGCCAAACCAGCGCTATGATGGCCGCAATGGCCATTGATGAATATGCTCCCATGGACAAAATAGCAGAAGGTACATGAATGAAGATAATACGATAACTGTCTTTTTGCTGATAATCGGCTGGAGCATAAGCGAGCCCCCAAACCCAACCAACAACTAAACACACGACGGTAATAACTGTAAAATAAGGCAGTAGCGTATTACATAATTGATATGCACGCTCTGCTTTTGCATAGGGATGTAACCATTTCCACATGTTAACTTACACTCACTTTTAAAGCTGACGATATTGCTAAAGGGGCCATAACAGCAGCTACTGCTAACATAGCCCCGAGGATCGCGAGTTGTCCACCATAAGCCAATGACATGCTACTTGTATCAATGGCGGACGTCGCAAAAATTAGTACTGGTATATACAAAGGTAACACCAAAAGGCTCATTAAGATCCCGCCTTTTTGTAACCCAACAGTCAATGCCGCGCCGATAGCACCAATAAAACTCAAAAGTGGTGTCCCGATCAGTAATGTTAATAACATCGCGCTGAGTAATTGACTGTCTAAATTCATGAGTAATGCAAAAACAGGTGCCATCAATACCATTGGTAACCCAGTCGTTGTCCAATGGGCCAGTACTTTTGCTAACACTGATAATGGTAACGGGTATGCTGAAGCAATTAATTGTTCTAAGGAACCATCATTAAAATCATCTCGAAAGACTTTATCTAGCCCAAGCATGGTAGAAAGTAAAGCTGCGACCCAAATTATGCCTGGAGCCATTCTTGCTAACAGCGCAGGTTCCGGACCTATCGCCAGCGGGAATAATGTAATAACAATTAAAAAAAACAGCAATGGATTAACAATTTCTGCACGTTGACGAAATGCTAACGTAAGGTCTTTTTTATAGACTGCATAAAATAACTGCCAATATGAATGAGATATTTTCATTAATGACGATACTCCAAAACAAGCGTTTTTAAATCGTCAAAATGTGTGGTTAAATCCTGATGGGTTGTCAATAATATCGACCCACCTAGGCTTAATTGCTGAGCGAATTGTTGTTGCAGTAATATCACGCCTTTTTTATCCAAGGCAGTGAAAGGCTCATCTAGTATCCATAGTTTAGCGTTATTCATCCATAGCCTCGCAAGCGCGACTCGTCGTTGCTGTCCTGCCGATAGTGTCCGTACAGGCACGTCCTCAAGGCCAACCAGACCAAGTTTGGCTAACACCTCATAAATATTGGTTGGACGTTCATAGCCATGTACATCAAGCCAATGACAGACATTTTCATAGGCTGTCAATTGCCCATTTACGCCCGTTTTATGACCTATGAATAACAATTGAGTAGCGAACTCATCATAATGGTCAGTAATTGATTGGCCGTTAAAAATTACATTACCTTCATCCGCATTTGCAAACCCTGCAACAATGCGCAATAAAGATGTTTTACCCGCACCATTTGGGCCCTCAACTTGCATGATTTTACCTGATTCTAAAGCAAAGCTTAAAGATTCGAACAAACAACGCTCTTGTTTGACACAAGTGACCGACTTTATCTCTAGCAAATTGGTGATTCTCGCTACTCAAAATTGGGCGTTAGTCTACCATAATGGTATGGTAATACGAATAATCCAACACCAACGATTACTGAAAATTTGATTTAAAATAATGAATAAACAACCAATTCACATTCAAACTTCGAGTACATCTGACACTCGCACAGTTTTAAGCGATGCTAGTACAAATAGCGTTCAGCATTCTCCACCAAAAACCTTTATCGCTAAGAATGTGGTGATTAAGTCTGATAGCCTGCAAATGGATGTAGAATTAAACGGCCGGTGGCAACCAATGCGACTGGCTATTAAAAATGGGAGCGCGGCGCCTTCACGAATTGAATTAGCACATGTTACTGTCGCAAACAATGGGCAAACATTAACACTTAACACACCAGAACAAAGCATTCAGGTTAAAGCTGCAAATGAACTGATGGCGCTCGTTAACCTGCTCAAAGGACTTCACCCTTCAACGAGCCTTCAACAAAACGTCAGCGTCATCCACACCCCAAACCCACAGCTTCAATTCAAAAAACTTGGTATTAACTTAGCAATTAATCCTGCTTTGTCAGAAATACTCAAAAACGAGTCTAAGCTTGTAGCTAATATTCAAGCTGCACCACAAAAAGTTACTTTTACTTTACTCAATCAGTTTAAAGACCCGTTATTAACAGGTGCTATTAGCAAGCAAAAGTTCACAGAGCTGTTAGCATCAAATAAAGTCACGCCTTTTATACTGGTGGATAAGCAGGATATTCAGGTGAAATTTTCGCAATCTCAGCAATCATTCACACTGACTAATACCAAAGTGGAAACAAGTAATATTACGAGCACCGCTAAATGGCAACAAGCATCGATTACAAAGCATAGTCAAGGTATTAACATCGCAGCAATCCCTCAAAAACACGCTCTGACATTAGCGCAACCTATTAAAAGTCAATTCTCTGACATTCAACCTTTACCAAACAACAGCTCAATATCAAACACCCACAAACCAATGTCTGATAATACGCTTGGCTACAATAAACCGCTTGTACATATCACCTTCCAAGACATCAAAGATGCGGTTAAAAACGCACTAAACAACTTGATTGCTAAACCGTTTGAATCCCTTAACCAAAAGAATCAAACTACAACGACAATGAACACCGACTCTACTATTGCAAAAAATAGTCAGCATCACCAAAAGCTACCAACGACACTCGATACAACCTTAGTATTACGTTCAGCAAGCCGAACTGAACAAGCCCCTATTGTGCATTTACTTTCAAGGTTAAGCACGGTAATACAATCGCTATCAATGCAAAGCCCTTTGATGGCTACCGAAAAGCTATCAAGCCTAGTTTTGTCTACAAACAATGCATATGACTCACGCACTGATTGGAGTGCACTCAAGCACAGCATAGTAAAACCCACGGCCGCACCGTTGTTAAACTTTCCAAATGAGTTGCCGCCTTCACGTATGCACTATGAACAGCTTTCCTACACGCCTAAGTTGCCTATCGAACGCGCATTACTTAAAACAATACTTGGTCTAGAAAAACAGCCATCACCTGCATATAAAGACTTACCAACAACCCAAATCCTCACCCAAAAAATAGACGCAATTAGTCATTTTAAAAGTAGCGACTCTGTTGATCTAACTAGGCTAGTACACAATGCTTTCAACCGAATGATCGATGAAAAGAATATATCTGCACCTAAAATACTTCATGAGTTACAACCGCATTTTACGCAGTTTTCAAGAGCTCCTATCAGGGAAACACACGGCCAAAGTAGTAATAACTATACCCAGGCATTAGACAAACTACTGGTAACACTCCTTGCCGCCCCCAAAGCCACACAAGGATTTAGTGAAGATATACAGCTTGAAAGACTGCATTCTTTGCTTAAAACACTCACCCCGGAATTTAAAGGGGTGCAATCAAAACAGTTATTACAAAATTTGCCGCAACTAAACTCTCAATTATTAGATGATTTAATAAAAATAAATAACGCACACCAAACAAATCTAGTACCCAGTCCAAATGCCACAAAATTTGATTCTGACGCCCAGTTACTATTGAGTTTATTTATGCCGATGAAACTCCCTCCAGAATGTCAACAAACCGAGCTACAAATTGGCCAATATAAGAAAAAGGCCAAAGAGAATATGCCAGAAAAAACGGTTTGGTTCATTCGCTTAAATTTTGACTACGCACAACAAGGTAAAATCAGTGCACATGCGGAACTTATGGATAAGGCATTAGAATGTGAGTTGTTAGGTACCACGGCACAAGTTTGTAACTTAGCTGCACCCCATATAGATGGTCTGCGAAGAAAACTTTCAGCACACGGGTTACAAGTAAGTGAGATAGTTTTAAATGAAAACGCAGAGCAAGTAGATGCTTTTTTTGACAGTCATGCTATTGTCAATATACAAGTATAGGGGAATTTAAAATGGGGCAAAAAACAGCGATAGGCTTACTTTATGAAGCCGGCCAATCTCCACATGTCGCGTGTAAAGGCTTTGGTGAACTGGCTGACGAAATAATTACGCTCGCAAAAGATAAAGGAATAATGCTTCATCAAGATGCGAGTCTTGCCAGTACATTAAGCCAACTCGATTTAAATCAAGAGATCCCCAGAGAGCTCTATTATGTTATCGCAGAGCTTATCGCATTTTCTTATGTACTAAGAGGCCAATTCCCGCCTGGGTGGAAAGGCTTTAATAGCAAACTAGATATTAAAGCCTAATTATTATGATTTATTATGCAACGACATAAGAAGCTCAGCTTCGGCACGTGGCAATTCACATTCACGCATAACTTCTTCAATATCAGCGCCTAGCTCAACCATTTTTACGGCTCGAGAGTAAATTCTTGCATCTGGATCATCATACTTTTGTGCCGCCTGTTGCTGCGCCAAATCTTTAGCATAATTCTCACAAGCAATAAGACGTTGGCCTATACTCAGCAAACCAGAACGAACTTCCGCAATTTCACTGCGCAAAATTGCGGTTTGATTTTCAGTATCTTGTATATGAGCGTGTAACTTATTATGTTTGATATGGCTCTGCTGTGCTTTTTTCAATAATACAAAAACAAACCCCAAGCACACCAATGAAAGTACGCCCGAGGCTATTGCAACAAACAGTAAAACCAAATTGTTATTTACTACATCCACTATTTATATATGACTCAGTTCATCCCACTCATCATCATTGAGCAGCTTATTAAGGTCAACTAAGATCAGCAGCTCTCCTTCTCTATTCGATACACCTTGAATGAACTTAGCACTCTCTTCAGTACCTATATTGGGCGCGCTATCAATTTCAGAGCTTCGCAAGTATACAACCTCTGCAACACTGTCTACCAAAATCCCAATTACTTGTTTTTCGGCTTCAATAATTACAATACGAGAGTTATCTGTTACCTCTGCACTCATTAATCCAAAGCGAGCGCGAGTATCAATAACCGTAACAACATTACCACGAAGATTAATAATACCTAATACATAGCTTGGTGCACCTGGCACTGGTGCTATCTCTGTGTAACGCAATACCTCTTGTACTTGCATTACATTAATACCATACGTTTCGTCTTCGAGTTTATAAGTTACCCATTGAAGAACTTCATCGTTACTATCAGCATTCTTGTCTGCAGAAAGTAGTCTATCTTGGCTCATGGTTTTACTCCATAAAGATCTTAGTTACTGCTCTCGACTATCGAGGCCTTGCTCAAGCAAGCGGTTTAAATTATCGACATCAATTAAGGCACACATTTTCTTTTTTATAACACCTGCCAACCAAGGTCGTTTGCTGTCACTCGTGCGCCACTTTACATCATCTGGTTGTAACGTAATATTATTAACTAGGCTCTCAGCCAATAAGCCCCATGGGCTATCGCCCAGAGTTATCAAATACTGATAATCTAAACGCTCCTCAAGTTCTGGTGTAAACTTTTCCGGCATAACCCACCGAGCTGTATCTACAACATTTAGCTTTTCTTCGCGGTTTAACATCACTCCTTTAAACCATTTAGGTTTTCCGAAAAGTTGATTTATTTCACCTAATTGGTGAATTCCGCCTAAAGATTTCAACGGTACAGCGAGTGTTAATCCAGCAACTTCAAAAAATAGTGCTTGAAACTCGTCTTCTCCATAAGCATCTCGAGCACTCACGGCGTGATTTACTGTGTCAGCTGCTTCTTTGATAATAGTATTATTTTCTGGTATCTCAAGATTTTTTGCTTGTAGCTCAACGATTTCTTGAGGTTCAACCTGTATTTCAACTGACCTTACCTTTTCAACTTCTGCCGCTGTCTGTGTTGCAACTTTCGTTGAGGTCGGTTCAATTTCAGTAACAACTTCATCTACACTTTGTACTTGCTCTAATAATTTAGCTACAGGTGCAAGTTCTTCTTCTTGAAGAGGTTCTTCCGTTAGTAAAGCCCCTAAATATTGCTTCATGACTTTTTCATTAGCAAATAAATGCTTACTCATTTATACCTCTATTTTGCCTGATGCAGATACTCTAGCAACGCTTGATATGCAAACACACCTCTGGATTTAGGACAGTACTCCACTGGTACTTGCTGCGCCAAACTAGCATCGCGAAACTTAGTATCTACGGGGATAACCCCTGGCCATACATATTCTTTGTAATTGGCTAATAGTGATTTATAAGCTTCTAATGATGCTTTAGTCCTTTTATCATACATTGTAGGCACAATAGTATATTGATAATCTTTGGATTGCGAACTTTGCATCAATTCCATGGTACGCATCATACGATCTAAGCCTTTTAATGCTAAAAACTCTGTTTGTACTGGGATAAGTATACGCTCACTTGCGGCAAGGGCATTAACCATTAAAACACCCAATACAGGGGGGCAATCTAAAATAGCATAATCATAATGCTCGCTAATTTTTGCCAGCGTTTTTTTTAACACCAAGCCCATCCCCGTGCGATTGCCCATACTTCTATCTAATGTCGCGATTGCCATTGTTGCGGGCAAAATATCCAGATTATCAATTGTAGAAGGGCACAACGCTTGCAAAATTTCCTCACTTTGCATCGCTGAGCCTCGCGCAAAAATATCATAAACGCTCACCTCTAACTCTTCTGAGTCGATCCCAAAATAATAAGTCAGTGACGCGTGCGGATCTGTGTCTATTAATAATACACGCTTTCCTTGCAATGCGAGTATACCGCCTAAGCTCACTGCGGTAGTAGTTTTCCCTACCCCACCTTTTTGATTTGCGACTGTCCAGATCTTCACAATATATGTCTATTCCTAAACGCGATGCCTATTCACAATAAATTAATTGCCCATTACGTACGCTGTTTCTCGCACATTATTAGCACCCTACCTCTTTTGCAACTCTCATCGCAACATCTTGGAGTGCTAAACTCTCAGTTGATAAACCAGCATTAGTAACAGCTTGAGGCATACCGTAAACAACACACGTTTTTTCATCTTGTGCCCAAATAGTAGAGCCTGCTTGTTT
Source organism: Pseudoalteromonas sp. MMG013 (assembly GCF_018100885.1). NCBI lineage: Bacteria > Pseudomonadati > Pseudomonadota > Gammaproteobacteria > Alteromonadales > Pseudoalteromonadaceae > Pseudoalteromonas > Pseudoalteromonas sp. MMG013. The sequence continues at coordinate 123,121 of NZ_JAGJEE010000007.1, forward strand.
TAACATTCTTGCCCCATCCCGACCATCGGCCCCCATACCTGTTAAAACTACGGCCAATACATCCCCTTGGTATGCCTTAGCAGCACTTGCAAAAGTAATGTCTACACTCGGTTTATAAGTAATCCTAGGACTCTCATCTTCAAACACTTTCAATGTTTTAGAACCGCCTCTGGCTTCCACCATCATCTGCTGTCCACCAGGTGCTAAATAAGCGACACCAGGAACGAGTCTATCGCCATTTTTAGCTTCTTGTACTTTTATCTTGCAAAGGCTATCAAGACGCCCAGCAAAAGCTGGAGTAAACGCTGCAGGCATATGTTGAATGAGCAAAATTGGATGTGGGAAATTAGCAGGGAGTTGAGTTAAAATAGTTTGTAAAGCAACAGGTCCTCCTGTTGAAGTACCAATAGCAACTAGCTGGTAGCGTTTTCCAGATGCTTTTACACTTGTCGAAGTCGTCGTTGGCGAAGAGCTTCGACTAAAGCTCCTATCTGGTTGTGCAATTACTGGTTTAGCTGATGTCGTAGGCTTCGAATTTAATCGACTACTAACCTCAGTCGCAGGCGCTCTTGTTGTTGGTGCCACACGATGAACCCGCCTACGGCCAATCTCTTTAACTTTTGACTGTAAAGATTTAATCGCCTCTTCGCTATTGCGTGCTATGTCTTCAAACTTTTTCGGTAAAAAATCTAAAGCACCTGCATCCAAAGCGTCTAGCGTCGCACTAGCACCTTCTCTTGTTAAAGATGAAAACATCAATATTGGTGTCGGGTTCGCTTTCATAATCGCTTTAACTGCGGTTATCCCATCCATTACTGGCATTTCTACATCCATTGTGATGACGTCGGGTCGAAGCTTTGCAGCTTTTTCTACTGCTTCTTGTCCATTAACAGCAAAATCAATAACCTTGATATCACTGTCTTTTTCTAATATTTCACTGACACGACGACGGAAAAAGCTCGAATCGTCTACTACTAATACTTTAACTGCCATTGGCACGCTCATTTTTCTATGCGGATCTGAAAAGTGGCGCACTAGCACCACTTCAATCAATTTAACTGTAATCTACAAACTGGGTTACTGACCAGCGTAATGTTTCAGCATATTTGGTACATCTAAGATCAACGCTATACCACCATCAGAGGTTATTGTAGCTCCAGCCATACCTGGAGTACCTTGCAGCAATTGGTCGAGAGGCTTAATTACCACCTCTTCTTGACCAATCAAAGAGTCAACAACAAATCCAACTTGCTGCGTACCTATTTGCACTATAACGACGTGACCTTCCGCTTTTCTGGTCGTTGTATCAGCGCCTTTTACTAACCAATGCTCCAAATAAAATAGTGGAATAGCTTTTTGCCTCACGATAATAGTTAGTTGTCCATCCACAATATTCGTTTTTGTTAAGTCTAAATGGAAAATCTCACTAACACCAGCAAGAGGTAATGCAAAAGTTTGCTCACCTACAACAACCATTAAGGTTGGGAGTATCGCTAGCGTCAGTGGTACTTTGATTTCTAAAATAGTGCCAACACGAAGCTCCGACTGAATATTCACGGAACCATTGAGCTGAGTAATTTTAGTTTTTACAACATCCATTCCAACGCCACGGCCAGAGATATCAGATATTTCTTCTTTCGTTGAAAACCCTGGTGCAAAAATTAAATTATACGCTTCGGTATCAGATAAACGGCTAGCCTGATCAGAATCAATAACCCCTTTCCCAATCGCTATTTTCTTAAGTTTTTCAGGATCCATACCTGCACCATCATCTCTGATGGTTAACAATATATGATCCCCTTCTTGGGAGGCTGATAACGTAACCGTACCCGTTCTTGGCTTGTTTGCTGCTTCACGAACATCCGGCATTTCAATACCATGATCGACTGAGTTTCGCACTAAGTGAACGAGTGGGTCAGCTAACGCTTCAACCAAGTTTTTATCTAAGTCAGTCTCTTCACCTTCCAAAATTAAATTAATATCTTTTTTCAGGCTTCGAGCTAAATCCCTAACAACGCGAGGAAAACGACCAAACACTTTTTTAATTGGCTGCATCCGAGTTTTCATTACCGCGCCTTGTAAATCAGCAGTAACAACATCTAAGTTAGAAATAGCTTTACCCATAGTTTCACTATTTGTATTGTTAGCTAAACTCACTAACCTATTTCTAACCAAAACTAATTCACCAACCATATTCATGATTTGATCTAAACGTTTTGTATCTACTCGTACAGTTGTTTCTGCTTGCGCAGCAGCTGGTTTTTTAGCCACTGGCGCTTTCGCTGGCGCAGCCTTAGCTTCAGGTTTAACAACTGGTTTCGGTGCTGGTTTTGGTTTTGGCGCTGCTTTTGGTACTGGTGTTGGTGCAGCCGCTTTAGGAGGCTCAGGCATTTGTGCAGATTCACTCGGTTTAGCTGGTGCTTCTGACTCTGTTGAACGTGGAGCCCCCCCCTTGCCATGAAGTTCATCTAATAACGCTTCAAAATCATCATCATTGATTTCATCGTCAGCGTTATCACCTCCGACAGCCGCACTTGGCTGTGACGAATTTCCTGTAGTTGATGATTCCGCCTCTATATTACCAAAACTACCAACGCCATGTAATTCATCTAGTAGACTATCAAATTCATCATCACTTATATCACCATCACTGCTGCTCGCAGCTGGCGCTGGAGTAGGAGCAGGCCCTTGCCCTGATCCATGAAGTTCATCCAATAAATTTTCAAATTCATCTTCTGATATCTCATCAATACCACCATCATTTTCTGTAGCAGGCGCTAAGTCCGCCTCAAATAACACATCATCGACGGGTGGAGTACTAACCGGCTCGGGCTCGGTTGCAACAATTGGCGCTTCATCTTCTGATTCTGGTCGACTTAATTGATGTAACGTCTCTAATAATTGAGGGTCTGCAGGCTCTGGTTTTTCACGATTTTGAATATGCCCAAACATCTCATTAATGGTATCTAATGACTGTAGAATCACATCCATCAATTCGGAGCTAACGCCTCTTTGCCCTTGCCTTAATACATCAAACACATTTTCAGCACCATGACATGCATCAACGAGTTCGGTCATACTTAAGAAGCCGGCTCCGCCTTTGACAGTATGGAAACCTCGGAATATGGCGTTCAATAACTCCTTATCTTCAGGATTGTTCTCCAGTTCTACCAGTTGTTCTGATAATAGCTCTAGAATTTCTCCTGCTTCAACAAGAAAGTCTTGTAAGATATCTTCATCGACTTCAAAGCTCATGTACCTACTCTCCTATTAGAAGCCTAAACTAGACAATAAATCATCTACTTCATCTTGCCCAGAAACCACATCATCGCGAGTATCCGCATCCAATATGGGGCCTTCGGGACCTGATATAGCATCGATGTCTACTTCAGTTGCTTGAACTACCGCTTGCTCAGCGATTACGTCACTTTCTTGGGCTGGTAGTTCATCAGTCGTACCAAAAACGGTAAGCATATGGATAAGGTTATCTTCAACTTCCCTGACAAGTTCAATAACACGGCGAATAACTTGACCGGTTAAATCTTGATAATCTTGTGCCATTAGCACGTTAGTCATCAGGCCCTGTAACTCGTCAGTACGAGTTTGAGAGCCCTGCATAAAACGATCTAGGTCATGACAAAGCGTTTTAAATTCACCGAGTTGGATATCTCGGCTCATTAAACGATCCCACGTAGGCTTTATCTCTGAGATTTCGTCACCTAACTGTTGCGCTAAAGGTAAGCTAGCCTCTATTGCATCCATTGTTTTGTTAGCTGCATTCTCAGTCATTTCCATGACATAATTTAAACGTTGTTTAGCGTCAGGAATGGCTTCAGTCGTCAAATCAGCAAGGCGAGTATCGAGTTCGAAACTTTTTAGAGACTCATGCAATTGACGGGTTAATTTACCCACCTCCGCAAACAACTCGGACTGTTCTTTATTCGCAGCATCCAGTATAAGTTGGTCTGCTTTATCTTGCTCACCTTGTTCCAAATAAACAACAAGTTGTTTAGCTTGCTCAAGGGTGATTTGAGGCACAGAAGGCGTTGACATAAGCCTCTCCTTCTTATTGTTAACCTAAACGTTCAAACACTTTTTCTAACTTAGTTTTTAGCGTTCCTGCAGTAAACGGTTTAACTATATATCCATTTACACCAGCTTGCGCAGCAGCTACTATCTGCTCTTTTTTAGCTTCTGCTGTTACCATCAGAACAGGTATGTGCTTTAAACTATCGTCAGCCCTAATTGCACGCAATAAATCTATTCCTTGCATACCAGGCATATTCCAGTCTGTTACAACAAAATCAAACTCTTGATTTTGAAGCATGGGAAGCGCCGTACTTCCATCATCAGCTTCTTGTACATTTGTAAAGCCTAAGTCTCTAAGTAAGTTTTTGATTATTCTCCTCATTGTAGAAAAATCATCAACCACGAGAATTTTCATGTTTTTATCCAAAACATCCTCCAGTGAGGTTTCAACCTATTATTTTTACTCTAATTGACCCAGTCATTGATTTTAGCTTTGAGCTTTATCATTGCCTGCCCATGGATTTGGCTAACACGAGATTCACTAACATCAAGTATCTGGCCTATTTCTTTTAAATTCATTTCGTCGTTATAGTAAAGAGAGAGTACTAAACTATCCCTTTCTGGTAGCGATTGTATCGCTGTCAGCAACGATTCATTAAAACGTTCATTTTTAACGTTATTAAAAGGTTTGTCTAGCGATAAATCATGGTTTGCAGGAGTAATCACGTCTTCATCAACGCCTAAATCCTCGATACCGATAATTTTACTCGCATTTACATCATGTAGAATATGATGGTACTCATCTAACGTAATATCAAGTTTTTCAGCAATTTCAGTATCTTTTGGTTCTCTTCCCAACACAGATTCAAGGAAAGATATCGCTTCAGCCACCGTCCTGCTGTTTTTATGAACAGAACGTGGAGCCCAATCACCCCGGCGGATTTCATCCAACATCGCGCCCCGGATCCGAATACCCGCGAATGTTTCAAAACTTGCCCCTTTACTGGCGTCAAAGTTTTTTGACGCCTCGATGAGACCAATCATACCTGATTGAATTAAATCATCTAATTGAATATTTGCAGGTAGCCTTGCCAATAAATGGCATGCCACCTTTTTTACAAGTGATGCATGACGTTCAACCACCATGCTCAAGTGTTCTGTTGTTTGATACCCCATCGCTTTACTCACCGATGATGCCATAGTTACCCATTGACAAGTTGTTCAATAAAAAACTCTAAATGCCCTGATGGCTGATGTGGTATAGGCCATTTAGCGGCCTTGCTTGCCAGTCCACGAAATGCAACCGCGGCTGGAGACTTAGGAAATAGCTCAACAATTGTTTTTTGACGCCGCGAAGACTTTCGCATGTTTTCGTCATACGGAACTGTTGCAACAAGCTCAAGTGCCACATCTAAGAATCTATCCGTCACTTTAGACAGTTTAGCAAATAACTCTTGGCCTTCTCTTAAACTACGCACCATATTCGCAACTATTTTAAATTTGTAAACGCCATGCTCTCTGCTTAAAACTTTAATCAATGCATAAGCATCTGTAATGGACGTTGGCTCATCACATACAACGACCATTACGTCCTGTGCTGCTCTAGAGAAGCTTAGCACCATATCCGAGATACCGGCGGCAGTATCTACAATTAAAATGTCAAATTCAGTATTTAACTCACTAAATGCCCGGATCAACCCAGCATGCTCTGCCGGTGTAAGCTCAACCATATTCTGTGAGCCGGATGTCGCAGGCACTATTTTTATGCCTGCTGGCCCTTCAACTAAAATCTCATCTAGCTCACATTCGCCCGATAAAACATGAGATAAATTCTTTTCGACACGCAGACCCAACATGACATCACAATTTGCCAACCCTAAATCAGCGTCTAAAACTAATACTCTGTTACCTTGTTGACCTAGCGCTATAGCCGTGTTCAAAGACACATTGGTTTTACCCACGCCACCCTTACCACCAGTAACGGCTATGACTTTAACACCATGGTTATTATTTTGATTCATCCTACGCAGGCCACTTGCTTGATCTAAAACTGTGTTAATCATACATTCCTACTGTCTGAGACGCCACTGCTTCGCGCCTCGAATGTTGTGCTTTTATTCTCTTTAAATACAATTGCTCAGCTTTTTTGACTAACTTTTGAGCATTTGCCACTCGAATGTCTTCTGGCACCCGTTGACCATTAGTAAGATACCCTATTGGCAAGCGATTTTGAATCGCAATACTGATAATCTCACCTAAACTTAGACATTCATCAAGTTTTGTGAAAATACAGCCACTTAAATTTACTTTTTGAAAGTGACGGACCGACTCTTGTAAAACATGCATCTGTGAAGTCGCACTTAATACTAAATAACTTCTAATATCAACTCTTGCGCTACGCATTAAAGTATTTAATTGTTCTGTTAATCGCAAATCTCTTTGACTCATTCCTGCTGTGTCTATTAATACTAGACGCTTATTGCGTAAATGATATAAAACTTCTGCTAATTCATTGGCATCTTTTACTTGCTTTACAGGACAACCTATAATCCGGCCATATGTCGCTAACTGCTCATAAGCACCTATTCTATACGTATCTGTCGTAATTAGCGCTACTTTGTCAGCTCCGTATTTTTGTGCGCCTAATGCCGCAAGTTTTGCCACAGTGGTTGTTTTACCCACACCAGTTGGACCAACTAACGCATAAACACCACCTTGGCGTAAAATATCATTATTAGTTGTATGCATTTGGTTTACGACCATATTAAGCAATGCATTCCATGCTTCTTTGCGCGAAACATCATCTGGAATAAAACACGCCATTTGTTCCGCAACCTCTGAATCAATCCCCATACCTTGCAGGCGATCAATTAAACAGGCTCTTGTAGGATCTCTGCGTGCCATATCTTGTTGCATCAACCCGGAAACTTGGTGCTCTAACAACTGACGAATTGCATTCATTTCTTCGCGCATTGACGTCATTTCGTCTGGCTGGACTTCACCTGACGGTTTAACTATATCATCACCAAACCCAGACTCTAATTCATCCTCAAACTGCCAATCAGCGTTACTTTCAGTGTGACGAGCTGAAATATCCATTGGTTTTGATTTCGTTGGTCTAACATGACTTTGTTGAGTCGGCGCGCTTTGACGCTGTCCCACTGAACCATATTGACCACCGGCTTCTGCATGCTTATTGAATACTTGGTCTGTATCAATACCAGATTGCGAAAACATCGATGCCAACTCAGGAGAACGGGGACGAGGTGCTTGGCGCTCTAACAGAGCTTGCAAGCTATCTGCAACTTGAGCTTGTGGCTCAGGCCGTGCTCTTTGAGGCTCTGGACGTACAAATCTAGGCGGTTGTGATTGCGGTTGCGTAACCGTTTCTGCTAGATTTTCTGAAACCTGAGGTTGTTTCACTAGTTCTCGGTCATTATCTACCGCTGCAACGATCTCAACACCATCTGCCAACTTTTTATTTGACATGATTACAGCATCAACGCCAAGTTCTTCTTTGACTTCCTTTAATGCTGTGCGCATATCTTTAGCAAAAAAACGTTTAATTTTCATGTTACAACCCCTTGAGTCCTATTATTGTCCAACTGAGCTCACAATCTTGATTTGCCTTTCATCTGGTACTTCTTGATATGACATCACTCGAAGTCCAGGTATTGTATGTTTAACAAATCTTGAGAGCACACTTCTCAACATACCTGAGGTTAATAAAATAGACGGGTCACCTAACATTTCTTGCGTTTGATGCGCTTCTCGTAACGATTCTTGAAGCCGCTCCGCAAGGCCTGGTTCGATACCTGCCCCTTCATCACCTGCGTTCTGAAGTGACTGATGCAACATCTGTTCCAACTCAGGCGCCAATGTTATGACAGGGATTTCTTCCGCAGCTCCTACTGCATCTTGAATAATCAATCGTCGTAACGAGATTCGTACAGCAGCGGTGAGTACATCTGGGTCTTGACTACGAGGGCCATACTCTACAAGCGTTTGAATTATTGACCGCATATCTCTAATTGCGACCCCTTCGTTGAGTAAGTTTTGTAATACTTTAACGATAGTCGTGAGGGGCAATACATCTGGCACCAAACCTTCTACAAGTCTCGGATGACTTTTCGCCAAAATATCCAATAGGTTCTGAACTTCCTCATGACCTAATAATAATGATGCATTATTGGTCAACAATTGGCTTATATGTGTTGCAACGACTGTTGCGGCATCAACCACAGTATACCCGAGCGAGTGCGCTTCATCTTTTTGTTCAGGCTTAATCCAAACAGCCTCTAAACCAAAAGCAGGATCAGTGGTCGCAACACCATTAATGGGACCAAATACTTGACCTGGGTTAATTGCAAGTTCATCGCCATGTTTTAGCTCTCCATCACCTGAACCAACCCCCATTAAAGTAATATTATAAGCATTTGGGTCTAGCTCTAAATTATCTCTAATATGTACAGGTGGAACCAAAAATCCCAATTCTTGAGATAGCTTTTTACGAACACCTTTAATTCTACTTAATAGTTCACCACCTTGTGCTTGATCTACCAATGGTATTAGTCGGTAACCAACTTCAAGGCCTATAACATCCACAGGCTGAACGTCGTCCCAACCAAGCTCTTTTTGATCTTGTTTTCGAGCTGCGATGTCACCACCTTTGGCTTCTTCCGCTTGCTTTGCCTCCTCTACTTTTATTTTTTGAGACTGGGTGTAATACGCTAAATACCCGAGTAATGCACCTAAACTCAAAAATGCAACATGAGGCATCCCGGGTACAAGCCCCATAACAATTAAAATCGCGGCAGCTATTGATAATGACTTTTCATTTCCAAGTTGCTCCTTAAATTGATCTCCCATATTGTGGGATTCATTTTGTCTGGTTACAACAATTGCAGTCCCGATAGACAGAAGCAACGACGGCAATTGCGCCACAAGTCCATCTCCGATGGTAAGTAGAGTATAAACCTCCATCGCTTTACCAAACGCTAGATCATGTTGGATCATACCAACAAACAAACCACCAATAATATTAATAACGAGAATCACAATACCTGCTATTGCATCGCCCTTTACAAACTTGCTTGCTCCATCCATTGAACCATAAAAATCAGCTTCTCGGGTTACTTCATCTCGTCTCGCCCGCGCCTCATCTGCACTAATAAAGCCAGCATTTAAATCCGCGTCTATCGCCATTTGTTTTCCTGGCATCGCATCTAATGTAAATCGTGCTGATACTTCAGAAATACGCCCCGCACCTTTAGTGATTACAACAAAGTTAATAATAATTAGAATTAAAAAGACCACTAAGCCAACTGCGTAATTTCCGCCGATTACCACTGAGCCAAATGCTTCAATTACTTTACCAGCCGCATCACCACCATTGTGCCCTTCCAGTAAAACAACTCGTGTACTTGCAACATTTAATGCCAATCGCATAATTGTTGCAATAAGTAACACTGCTGGAAACATACCAAATTCTAATGGTTTCATGGTGTAAACGGTCACCAATAATACGACTAGTGCTAGCGCGATATTAAAAGAAAATAAAATATCTAGTAGAAAAGGAGGTAGCGGTAAGATAACCATGCCTAGCGCAGCCAGAACCATTAGAGGGGTACCTACACCCTTTGCATATTCTTTTTTATCTCTATTGATTTGCTGTAAAACTGCTTTAAAATCCATAACTTACTAACTACAAAATATTGACACTGATTAGTAGAAAGCAAATTATGCGCCATAAAGTTACTAACCCTAAATTTATAAGGAAATGATGAAAAATGTAGAGCATAAATAAATGTTACGCTTGTCTAAAAAAGCCGTGAAGTTTAGTGCTTCAACTCATTGGGAATAGGTAGATCACCATTAAGCTCTGTCGGTCGCTTGCCACGGCCCTTTTGAAAACGCTTTAACTGAAATACAAAAGCGAGTACTTGTGCTACGGCTGTAAACAATTGATCTGGTATTTGCTGACCAACTTCAGTCGTGTGGTATAAAGAACGTGTTAAGGCTGGTGATTCAACAATAGGCACTTCATTACCTATTGCGACCTTTCTAATTTGCATCGCCAACTCGTCAACCCCCTTGGCTAATACAATGGGTGCGCCTGCTTTTTCGGTATCATATTTTAACGCAACAGAGTAATGGGTTGGATTGGTCACAATCACATCAGCATCTGGTACATCTTGCATCATTCTCCGTTGAGACATTTCCCTTTGAGTTCGGCGAATACGCGCTTTAATTTGCGGATCACCTTCAGAGTTCTTATATTCATCTTTGACCTCTTGTAAAGTCATTTTAAGCTGCTTATGATGATTATAACTTTGGTATGGGGCATCAATGGCTGAAATAATAATTAACGTACAACTCAGGGCTAAGAACATCCATGCCAATATCTCTAATGCGTGAATGATGCTACTTGGGATTTGCTCAACACTTAAATGCAAAATTTCATAAAAAAAAGTATTAATCAGATAAATCGCAAATCCAGCAACCAACACGAACTTTAACAATGCCTTTATCAGCTCTACGCCAGCCTGTGGCCCAAGGATTCTCTTTATGCCTTTTGCAGGTGACATCTTGCTCGCTTTTGGGGCTGCAGCTTGCCAACTAAAATTAAAGCCGCCTAGCAGCGTATTACCAATAATAGCTGCAACTGCAATGATAAAAACAAACATAGACATCGGAAAAATAAGCTCTGAAAACATTTCTCCCCAGATAGAAAACATCTTAGTTGTATCATACGTTTCGTTACGATTTAAGCTTAATGCTCGACCCATGATATTATACAAACCTTTACCTATATCTGGTCCATATAATAATAATGATATCGATGAAAAAATGAGTACGAACGTAGTTCCAAGCTCTTTAGAACGAGCAATCTGCCCTTTCTTACGAGACTCTTCAATTTTTTTCCCCGTGGGCTCTTCTGTTTTTTCTTGTCCTGAATCTTCTGCCATATTACACCGTACAACCGATCAAATTGCACATTAGTTCAACAGTTTTAAGCCATTGAAACTCATACTGTACAATAAAGTTTCCTAACGTAGCCCAAATAATAGTTAGGCCTGCAACAAGCGTAAATGCAAAACCAACTGCAAATATATTCATTTGCGGCGCAGCACGGGTCATAATGCCAAATGAAATATTAATAACCAGCATCGCCGTCAATGGCGCTAAAGATAATGCCAATGCGGTGGTAAACATCCAGCCACCCCAATTAATTATTTGCCAATAATTATCAACAATCCACCACTGCTCATTAATAGGAAATGTTTCAAAGCTAAACACCACCATTTGGATCATCATCAAATGACCATTAAAGACAAAAAAAAGTAAAGTAGCCAATATCAAGTAAAATTGACCAACCGCAGGAACACTCAAGCCATTTGCAGGGTCAACCACTGAAGCAAAACCAAGGCCTGTTTGCATGGCTAAAATCTGCCCAGCAATAATAAATGTATTGAGTAAAAGGAGGGATGCAAAACCAATCGCAATACCAATAATCATTTGTTGGATCACAACAAAGATCATCGAAAATGAAAATAGGTCGGTAAATTGGGATGCTGGTAACGCTGGGACAACAGCAAAAGTAACAGTGACAGACAGTCCTAACTTTATTCTTGTTGGCACACTTTGCGCCCCCAACCCTGCCATAACCATGATCATCGAGCTAATACGAACTAAAGGCAGCAGGAAGTCACTTAACCACTGCATAACAATTGTTATTGGGAAATCCACTGCTAGCCCGCAACTTCAGGAATTAATAAAACCAAACCTTTGAAATAATCCATCAACTCTTGTGTTAACCAATGACCACCAGCAATTAAAGCTAAAATAGTGACTATTAAACGCGGCAAGAAACTCAACGTCTGTTCATTAATTGATGTAGCAGCCTGGAAAACAGCAACTACGATTCCGATAGATAAGCCAGGAAGTACAATTGCTGCAACTAACTTTATTACTAAAAACAATGCATTACTTAATATGTCAACAAATACTTCTGGTTCCATACTACGTCCCCAGTCCAAAGCTCCGAGCTAGCGTGCCCATAACCAAGCCCCAGCCATCAACAAGTACAAAAAGCATGATCTTAAACGGTAGAGACACTATCATAGGTGAAAGCATCATCATACCCATTGCCATCAAGACACTGGCAACCACCAAGTCCACAATGAGAAATGGGATAAAAAACATAAAACCTATAATAAATGCCGTTTGTAATTCACTCGTTACGAAAGCAGGAATAATCACAACAAATGGTGTGTCTTCTGGCGCATTCAAGTTATCGTAACCAGCTATTTTTGCGAAGGTTTCTAAATCCTTTAAACGGGTTTGCGATAACATAAATGCTTTTATCGGTTCCTTTGCTTCAGTGAGCGCTTGCACAGACGTCAATTGTTCATTCAAATACGGTTGCACTGCTTTATCATTTATCTGACCAAAGATAGGTGCCATAATAAAAAATGTTAGAAACAATGACATACCTAACAAAATTTGATTTGATGGTGATTGCTGAAGGCCTATCGCCTGACGCAGTATAGCAAGCACTATAATAATTCTTGTAAAGGAGGTCATCATAATAACTGCTGCAGGAATAAAGCCCAACGCAGTCATGATTGCCAGTACTTGCAATGTCACAGAGTACTCTTGTGAGCCATCTGGATTAGTAGTCACACTTAATGCACCGATCCCTTCAGCACTCACATAAGGTGTAAACAATAGTAAAAGTACTATCACTAATAATCTAATCATTTGGTGTATTCTTATTCTCGGGCGTAAAAAATCGGCTTAGTTCTTTTGCAAACACGGGGCTACTTTGCTCGTCGAGCGGTTTGTCTAATTGATATAGATAATTAATATTTTGCGGTGTAACCCCAAGTAAAAGCTGTTTATCATCAATTTCTATAACCAGTAAGCGCTCTTTAGTCCCCAAAGGGAGGCTTCTAATCACTTTGAAATCAGTGTTATTACCAATGTTGGGATTTAACTTTTTCAGAAAAAACCCTAACCCAATGATCAACAATAACACCATCAAAAGAGACAAACCAACTGACACTAGCTCTGAACTGAAGCCCGAGGGCTGTACAGCAGTATAAGCTACACTTGGGTATAAACTAATTGCAAATAAAAAATGTTTCATCGTAATTTTTTTATACGTTCAACTTGGCTGATAACATCCGTTAGACGAATACCAAACTTGTCATTTACTACAACAACCTCTCCATGTGCAATAAGAGTACCATTAACAAGTACATCTAGAGGCTCACCAGCGACTCTGTCGAGCTCTACAACTGAGCCTTGGTTTAATTGTAATAAATTACGGATATTAATTTTAGACCTCCCCACTTCCATAGAAATAGTCACTGGTATGTCTAAAATGGTATCTAGTTTTCGGGCTTCATCGGCTGACAAGTTACCTGATGCATCTGTTAACTCATCAAGCTCTGCTAACTCAGGCTCTCCACCTTGATCCGCATCATCAGCCTCTGCTAATGCCGCAGCCCACTCATCCATTGTATCTTGGTCATCACTCATACTATTAAAACCTTTATTAAATCAATTATCACCAATCTAAATCTACGCCATCAGATAAGTGCAAATCTTCTTCTAATTCAGCCAGCTCAGCATCAGAGTCAAGTTTCTTTCCACCTTTAGTAAAGACATGCAACTCTGATTTCACAGATTCTGGACGTTTAATTTTCTCGCTGATCTGCAGCGCTATATTGTCTCTTGAACGACCCATTTTTGCTCGATATGTTGGTAATTCCTCAACAAATACCGTTATATGCTCTGGCATTTCAACCGGGATCACATCCCCCGTTTTCAACCCCATAATTTGTTCAAGGGATAAATCAACCTCAAGAAGTTGTGTTGATAACTCAACCTCAACGTCCATAATCTCATCTCTGAGCGCTTTACTCCATCGTAAGTCGGTATCTTCAGTGTCTGATTGCACACCCGCATCAAGGAGTTCACGAATCGGCTCTAACATAGAGTAAGGTAGGGATATATGGAAGTCGCCACCACCACCATCGAGCTCAATGTGAAAAGAGCTAATAACAACCACTTCCGTAGGGCTCACAATATTTGCCATTGCTGGGTTTACTTCTGAATCTAAATACTCAAACGAAACATCCATTACAGGTGCCCACGCTTCTTTATAATCTTCAAAAATAATCTTTAGCAGCATCTGAACGATACGTCTTTCGGTTGGGGTAAATTCTCGACCTTCAATTTTAGCGTGATAGCGACCATCACCACCAAAAAAGTTATCCACTAAAATAAAAACAAGTCTCGCTTCCATGGTGATAAGACCTGTCCCCTTCAAAGGTCGAAAACGCACCATATTCAAGCTGGTTGGTACAAATAAGGTATGTATATATTCACCAAATTTGAGCATTTGCACACCGTTTATCGATACTTCTGCTGTACGGCGCATCATATTAAACAAGCTAATTCGCATATGGCGAGCAAAACGTTCGTTCACAATTTCAAGGGTTGGCATACGCCCACGAACAATACGATCTTGCGATGAGAAATCGTACTGTAGCGCATGAGAGGACTCACCTTCTTCACCTTCAACAACTTCTTCTTCTTCAACTTCATCGACACCATGCAATAGTGCATCAATTTCGTCTTGAGATAATAAATCACTCACCGTAGGACTCCATTACTGCATCACAAAGCCAGTAAATAATACACGCTCAACAACTTTACTACCCTCGACACCTTCCATTGCAGCCTGTACTTTATCTAAAGCAGTTAAGCGTAACGTTTCTTTTCCAGCACTAGTACTCAATTCATCTGCCGTCGTAGTTGAAAATACACTTAGCAGGGTCCCTTCTATCAAGGGTATATGCTTTTTAGCAATTTCTTCATTGCCATCACCACGAACCAATAACTGCACTTTTATCTGCACTATACGATCTCGGCTTGCGCCCGGTACATTAAAAACAAAAGGTCTCGGCATCGCAACATATAGTGCACTGCCGGTTTCAGCTGCTGAACTTGGCTCTGGCGCTTCAACAATTGCTGTTTCTTCCTCGAGTGTTTCCGCTGGTTCATCCGAGCCAGACATTAAGAAAAATCCAGCTACGCCTCCTAAGATAACCACAACTGCGGCTATAATAATAATCAGCTTTTTTTTACCGCCACCAGCTTCTTCTATCTCTAAATCTGTTTCTTCTGCCATACCAATCCTTAAAAGTGATATAAAGTCACAAGGTTTCTTTATATATCATAGCAGTTGTTAGGCATAGTAATCTATTCCTGACCCTTCATCTGCTTTACTATTCATCAATTGAGCGGTATTTTGCGCCTCGTCATTGTTATTGGCAAGTCTAGAATTCCCTTCTTGTTGATTATTCTCGCTTTGTTCATCCCGTTGACCTTGATCCTCTTGCTGAATATTACTCTCCCCCAATTCTATGCCTTGTTCAGCCAACATCTCTTTTAGCTTTGGCATTGACTGCTCAAGAGCTTCTTTAGCCTGCTGATTTTGAACGACAAAATTGACTTGAGCTTGTTCAGCATCACTTCTAATACGAATTTGCATACTGCCTAACTCTGGTGGATCTAATCGAACTTCAGCTTCTTTATTATTCAAGTTCAACATCATCGATACCTTCTCTTGAAGCACTTTTGCAGCATCATTTCGAGCAACATTTATCGCTTGCTGTATCTCTGGATCCATCACCACTCGGCCTGATAAGAGTGATGTTTGATTTTGATTTGACACTTGTTGCCCCTGTGTAGAATCTAATATTTGCACGGGGCTGTTATAATCAACAAAGTCTGTATTGTTCACGCTTTGTGGTGCTACAGGTTGCACAATAGCTTTAAATAATTGCTCGACTTGAATATTAGATACTGGTTTTCTAAGTACATTTATTTCTGCAGTGTCTACATTATCATCAGCGGTTGCTTGACCTTTAATTACTGCCTCTTTCACTGCTTCTTCTTGCAAGGCTTTCAATTCACTACTTCGGTATCCACCGCTTTCAGATTGAGGAACCCGAGAAGTGATGCTCTCAAGTACTGAGCTTAATTTAGGCTGATTCTCATGACTTACAGCCTTAAGTGGGTTATCCGGATCCACCACATCACTTTCACCTATCTGCATTTCTATCTGTGGTGCTTTTACATTACGCTCATTGTTCATGAATTGAAGTGCGCGCTGTGCATTTTCTTTCGCCTCAGGCGATAAAGTGTTTCTATTTATGGCCTGCTGTAAAGCAAGCTGAAGTGACTTTTTCTCATTGCTATTAAGTTGTTCAATATGTGTTTTGAGCTGCAAATCTTTTTCTAGAAGCGGTGTTTTATCTTTCTGTTGAGTCACCGTAGGCTGCTCATTCATCTCCTCTTTCTTTATGAACCTACTGTCTATTGCGTTGTACTTAGTATTGCTACTCGATTGTCTATCCATAAGTACTTCAGCACTCTCTTGATTCACGTTTTCCTCTGTAGGTTTGTTCTCTCCTGTTTGTGAAGCGCTATTAATCAATGTCGGGTCTTTTCTAGCTATGTCATTATTTGCCAGAGATGACGATAAGCCAGGTGTACTTTTGTCCGGTTTATTATCCTTATAACCCGACTCTATACCCTTAACCGCTTTATCAACATCAGACGCTTTTGTGATCTGTATATCACCACTTGTCACTGCGTCATTTTTTGTACCTTTAGATATTAATTCAGCTTTATTAGTAAATAAAAGCTGATCATCCGATTCTTTCTCATTCTTTAAATTTCCCCCAATCTGTTGTTCTGGCTTGGCATTTTTTGAAGCATTCAATTGCTCTATTGCCTGTGCAACTTGAGACAGTTTTGAATACTCTGGGGTGGTCGGTTGTGTGTAACTTTTGACTGATGTACTTTGCTGTTGCGCAGCATTAATTTGCGCTAGGAAATCACCGTCACTATTGTTTGCTGTAGACTTAACACCCTCTTTTGCATCTGGCTCTACAATAATATCAGAATTGGCTTTAGTAGAAGAGCTGGCTTCATCAGTAGAGGGATTGACTTCGGCTTTATTGTCACTCGTATTAATATCATCTGTTTTACCGGCCGTTGCAGGGGTTTCATACTCTTTGCTTCTCGTCTGCAACTCTTCTTTTGGCTCTTTACCATTTCTTAACTTAGGTTTATTCTCTGGAGTCTCTTTTGAGTCATAAGACGAGGCGTACTCTTCATATCTACTCAATTCATTTGCAAATTCTTCATTAGCTACTGCTGCATCTTTTCGCTCTTCGTATTTGACTTTCTCTGAATACTCAGAGTTGAGTATAGCTAAATCTTGTTTCATATTGAGCATATGATCACCTTTTACATAACGGCAAAACCACGCCGTTCACATTAATAACTTATAAGGACAAGCAAATAACAAGCCAATTTAGCTTGCTTTACGTCGCACAAACTGATTTGTTGCAAACTCATCTAACATAGCCTGCTCTGCTTTATCTAATCGCTTCTGCTTTTCCAAAGCTCTTTTATTAATAAGCATTTCAATTGCTTTTGCTTTTACTTGTTGAGCTAGCCAAATTTTTTTCCGCTGCTCAACAACTTGTTGTGCCGTCATAACTGTTGAGGCTTGCTGCTTTATGGCATCTTCAATTTTTTTAATAAATGATTGATATTGATTAAAGCCACTGGTTTGCAGTCCCGCTAACGCTTTCAAATGAAGCTGCTGAGTATATTCAAGGCGAAAATCATTCAAGCCTTTGAGCTTTTGCTGATTAATGCTCAGGTGCTGTTGAGCCTGACTATAATTAACTCGTAGTTTTTCTTCTTTTTCACTTTCAAGCTTATACAGGAGTGCCAATTTATCTGTCGCCATTAGCCTTGCCCCAATAATTGTGCAAGCCCTTGCAAACATTCATCATAATTGAGCACATCTTTCATTCCTTGTTGTAAGAATGTATTCACTGCCGGCATCATGGTGATCGCTTGATCTAACATTGGATCACTGCCTTTTTGGTAAGCACCAAGTGTTATCATGTCTTTATTTTGTTGATACATAGAGTAAACTTGTTTCAAAACTCGTGCTTGTTGCATATGACTCTCAGACACCACTTGCGGCATAACTCGACTAATCGACTTTTCAATATCAATTGCAGGATAATGACCACTATCCGCGAGCTCTCGTGATAAAACAATATGACCATCTAGAATCGCACGCGCGGCATCTGCGATAGGATCTTGCATGTCATCACCTTCACTTAAAACCGTAAAAAATGCCGTGATTGACCCTTGCCCTTCACCGCCGTTACCAGCCCTTTCTACTAAAGCTGGCAACTTAGCAAATACTGAGGGCGGATAACCTTTAGTAGCTGGAGGTTCTCCAACCGCTAATGCGATTTCACGTTGTGCCATCGCATACCGGGTTACTGAGTCAAGTAACAACAAAACACTTAACCCCTGATCTCGAAAATACTCCGCGATTGTGATTGCACTCTCACAGCCTTTCAATCTCATCAACGGGGATGCATCCGCAGGTGCTGCAACCACAACCGAACGCTTTCGTCCCTCAGCACCTAATATTTCGTCAATAAACTCTTTTACTTCTCGACCACGTTCGCCGACTAAACCAACCACGATAACATCGGCTTCACTGCCACGCGTCATCATGCCCAAAAGTACCGATTTACCCACTCCACTTCCTGCAAATAGGCCCATTCTTTGCCCTTGACCCACAGTGATAATTGAGTTGATAGCCCTAACACCGACATCCATTGGCTCCTTGATTGGTCGCCTTGCTAATGGATTGATCGGTTCTTGAGCAAATTTTAACGTTTCTTGTGTATCGACCGAGCCTAAACCATCCAATGGACGACCAAGCCCATCAACCACTCTACCTAGCAACCCCATCCCAACTGGCAACCCTGTTTCATTCAATTGCGGAATAACGCGTGCGCCCGGTAATACTCCTGAAATATGGTCATTTGGCATCAAGTACAGCGTATCATCGTTAAAACCAATTACTTCGGCATCGACAAAACCACGAATTGTTTCAATTTTACATTGACTTCCAACGGGTGCGATTAATCCTTTAGCTTCCAGTGTTAGCCCTACAACACGTGTTAGACTGCCTGCTACGGGCACGGAGAATTGCGGTATGTGATCTTGATAGCGAGCGATCCGCTCTGCGAGAGTATTGGTTTGGCTCATCCGGTTACGTGATTCTGAATGTTAGATATCACTATCATGCAAGAATTTATCCAAAATTTCTCGCATTCGTGTTTTTAATGTCATATCAATCGATGACTGCACCGTTTTAACCTCACACCCTCCTCTAGCCAAAGTCGGTTCGGGTGTTAATTGCCATTGTTGTTTAGATAACTCTTCCTCTCCGTAGGCTTGCTTAACTAGCTCAAGATCTTCAGGGTGTAAATGCACCTTCACATTTTGCTGCACGATAGGCAACGCATCCATCGCTTTTTTCAACGCCAATAAAACTACATCAGGGTTTAATTTTACTTCTTGAAAAATAACCGCTTCCGCCAATATATTGGCAAGAAAAACCAGTTGCTTTTCACACGCTTCGTCAACAAGTCTCAGGGGAGAATTTAAATCGCTCACTAACTGAGATAACACCTGTAGCTTCTCATCTATCAATGGTTGTGCATCATCCAGCCCTTGTTGTTTACCAATTTCAACCCCCTCTTTATAACCAGCGTCTTTTCCTTCTGTCATTCCCTTATCAAAGCCATCAATATAACCTTGTTCATGACCTTGCTTTATCCCTTCTTCATAAGCATCTTGACGAATTTGCTCAAGCTCTTCCATTGTTAATGTCGGAAATTCAGGCTCATGTGCTTGCGGCTCTGCATTCACTTTTTCTTCCGGTTTTTGGAACACTTCTTCCAAAGGTTGGCCAAAAGCCGTTGAACGACCGGCATATTTCCTAGGGTCATCAGCAACATCAGGGATCGGCCAATTTTTTAGCAACTCATCTAATGCCTCTCCCTCAACAGGGCGCCCTTTATAAAACTTTGGATCACTCATGGTTTACAAGAACTCCTCACCGCCACCACCGCCTAGCATAATTTCACCGGAATCAGCTAATCTTCTGGCCGTTGAGAGTACTTCTTTTTGAGCGGCTTCCACTTCACTTATTCGCACAGGGGGCATTGCCTCTAAGTCATCAGCCATCATCTCGGCAGCACGCTTCGACATATTGGCCAAAATCTTATCTTTGAGTGCATCATCTGTGCCTTTGATAGCTTTCATCAACACATCTTGTTGAACTTCACGGAGAATCGCTTGAATACCTCTGTCTTCCACATCCAATAGATTCTCAAATACAAACATTAAGTCTTGGATCTGCTGTGACATCTCTTCATCATGCTCACGTATAGAGTCCATTAATTGCCCTTCAACATTGGTATCTAGATAATTCATAATATCCGCAGCCGCTTTCAAGCCACCCATTTTAGCTGCTTGTGCGCCCGCTTGACCAGCAAACTGTTTCTCCATAATTTCATTTAGTTCTTGTAAAGCGGCCGGCTGAACTTCTTCTAAGTTAGCAATACGCATAGTCAAATCTAAACGAACCTTCTCCGGGAATTGAGACAAAATCTCCGCCGATTGCTCTGGTTCTAAGTATGACAAAACAATGGTTTGGATCTGAGGGTGCTCATTTCGGATTATATTCGCAACTTGCTTTGAATCCATCCACTTGAGTGAATCCAAACCTTTAGCGCCCGAGCCCATGACAATTTGGTCAATCAAACTCGCCGCTTTATCTTCACCCAATGCTGCGGTTAATGCTTTACGAATAAAATCTTCTGACTGGAAGCCAATAGTACTGAAACTCTGTATTTGTTCAATGAACAGATTATGTACAGCACTAATCTTAGATTGAGATAAATCATCTAATGCAGCCATCGACATACCGACTTTTTGTACTTGCTTTGGCTCAAGGTGCTTCAGTATCTGAGCTGCATCTTCTTCGGTAAGGCTCAATAATAAGATTGCAGCTTTATCAACACCATCAAGTTTTTCAACATCAAAGGTTGCCGGTAATTGTTTTTGTTCTTCATCAGTCATCTTCTGTTAACCACGCTTTCACTACTTGTGAGGAGAGTTCTGGCTCGTTAGCTACTAAAGCTCGTACTGCTTTAAGTAAGTCTTCATCGCCATGTAAGTCCGGTAATTGTAATGTACCATCTGACGAGAAACCAACAGCAGCTGAATCAAAATCGTTATTTAACATATCTAACGTGCTATCACCTAAGTCAACACCTGAAGTTAATGAATCTTCATCAAACTCTTCTAATGTATCATCTGGGTAAATCAGACGCTTCAACATCGGTCTTACAACCGCTAGAATTAACACAATAATAACCAATGCTCCCATCACAAGACGCATTGTTTTCATAAACCACTCTTGTTCCCACAAAGGTAGCTCAGCAGTTTCTAAAATGTCTTCTCGCACAAAGGGCACTGTCACAACTTCAAGTGCATCACCACGCTGCATATCAAACCCTACACCACCTTGCAGTAACCGTCTTATGTTATTAATTTCTTCTTGGCTTCTTGGTGCCATAGTTACGGTGCCCTCGGCATCTGCTTTCGCCAAATAATCAACCGCAACTGACACACTGATCCTGCGTATAACACCACTTTGTTGGCGCTTATGACTAATCGTGGTATCTAGTTCATAATTACGTGTTGCTTCTTTATGCGTTCTACTTGGATTTGCATTATTTCGCCCATTGCCTTGTCCAGCAACTTCAGGAATATTTGAATTAACAGGAGGCTGATTCGTCAACGCACCAGGGATCCCTACTGCCAGCCCTCCGATGTTATTTTCTTCGAAGGTTGTTTCACTTCTCACTGCCGGCAAATCAGGGTTAAAGCGCTTTTGTGTTTCTTCGATGGCGCTAAAGTCCATTGTTAAGTCAACTTGCGCTGTAAATTTCCCTAATCCAACTACTGGGATTAAAATACTGTCAATTTTTTCTAAGTACTCTTGCTCTCTTTTACGCTCTAAATCATACTCTTTACGAGAGCGAGCGGCCAAAGAGTCTTGAGAACCCGAGTTAAGTAAACGGCCGTTTTGATTTGTCACAGTTACTCGCGCCGGTTCAAGTCCTTGAACAGCTGATGCGACAATATCAACAATAGCATCCACTTCTTCTCCACCCAGAGAGCGGCCCCGTTTAAGCGTGATTACAACTGTTGCAGAAGGTTTTTTCTCTCTTCTTGCGAATACATTTTCTTTTGGGATAGCCAGTAAAACTTTTGCTCTGGTAATATCTTGAAGTTCTTCAATTGTACGCGCGAGTTGCTGCTCGCGACCGTGCTTTAAACGCTCTCTTTCTAATCGCTGGCTCACACCGAAACCCATATCTTGCATTAAAATATCGGTACCAGAGCTTGGCGACTGAGTAAAGCCATCCCGCGCCATTTTGAGTTTAATATTTTGGTAGTCATTTTCAGCAACCATGATGGTGTTGCCATCTAACTCATATTCGACCTTTTGCGCATCTAAAAAATCTAATGTTTGTACAAGCTCATCTGTTGGATACTGCCCTAAAGGACGCATGTCTGGTTGACGGGCCCAAATGATGATAAAAATTGCGATCGCCAAACAAATCGCCAATGCTATTACCAAAGTAACTTGACGCAACATATCAACGCCACTTAACCCACTCAAATAGCCTGATTTCTGTTCTTGTTGGTCTTCAGATCCGCCATCGCCTACAGCGCCATCGGATAAAGCCAGTTCAGTTGATTGATTCGTTGCCACAGTTACTCTCCACTACCCAAAAATTATACTGGCATGCTCATGATTTCTTTGTACGACTCAACAAGCTTATTGCGAACTTGCACCGTTGCTTCAAAAGCAACGGAAGATTTTTGTGAGGCAATCATCACTTGAGAAAGAGAGACACTGCGATCTCCCATCTCCATGGCCGTTACCTTAGATTTTGCATCTTTTTGTAAGCCACTTACAGTATTAATTGCATCTGATAGCAAATCACCAAATTGTGCAGAAGATGTAGCGGCACTTTGTACTGGCATGGTTGCATCAGGTTTATTACGTGTCGCCTCGATAGCGAGTGACTGCATTTCTTGATATAAAGTATTAGGTTGAATGTTCATGTGCTGATCCTGTAAATTTGTTACATACAGAACACTGCACTAATCATGCCAATTAATTATCTATAATAATCAATGAGTTAAATGGAGATTTGATAGTGCCATATTATTGACAGGAGAAAAGCCAGACAGCGCTGGCTTCCATTCATTAATAAAAATTAATCACGCCGGAAGAGCAATACCTAGATCTCGCATTTTAGCCAGCTTATAGCGTAACGTCCTCGGACTCATGCCCAGTACTTCAGCAACATCTTTACGCTTGCCTTGGTAACGTGATAGTGTCTCTAAAATAATCTGATGCTCTTTATCTTGTAGTTCACTTTTATAATCAGTACTTTCGCTTTGGACGTCTACATTATTAGAACGCTCTAACTGGTAGTTCAACTCCACACTCACGGTATTATCTATCAGTGTAGGTTCTGGTAAATCCATAGTTTCAGTGTTTTCAATAAAAATGTCTTGTGCGAATATCGTATTGCCCTGTAATAAAATGAGGGCTCGTTGCACAACATTATCTAGCTCTCGTACATTACCAGGCCAATTGTGAATTAGCAGTTTTTTCTTAGCACCATCATCAATCACAGGAGTTAATTTCCCCGACTTACTGCAATGTCTCGCGACCAAGTGCTCCGCCAATACAATAATGTCACCAGGGCGTTGATGCAGCGGCTTCCACATAAGCGGGAACACATTAAGGCGGTAATAAAGATCTTCTCTAAATGTGCCTTTCGCTACTGCTTCTTTTAAATCTCGGTTACTCGTAGCTAATACGCGCACATTTAACTCAATAGTTTTTCTTCCTCCTAATCTTTCAACTTCTCTTTCTTGTAAAACTCGCAGTAACTTTGCTTGTAGGCCCAGTTCCATTTCCGTTATTTCATCTAACAAGATAGTGCCACACTGAGCTTGTTCAAACTTACCTGGGCATGCTTGAATTGCACCTGTGAACGCCCCTTTTTCGTACCCAAATAAGGTTGCTTCTAGCATGTTTTCAGGTATAGCTGCGCAATTAATAGCAACAAATGGTGAATCTACTCGGTCAGACTTATCATGAATATAACGCGCGAGTACTTCTTTACCTGAACCGCTCGGACCTAAAACCATAACACTTGCATCTGACTTTGCAACTTTAGCTGCTAACTCCAAAAGCTGTAAACTTTGCGCGTCTGCTACAATCGGACCATCTGTTTCTTTCGTTTTCTCTGGCATATAACGACTAACCATATTAAGCAATACTTCTGGTGCAAAAGGTTTTGCCATATAATCAATCGCGCCTAAACGCATTGCTTCCACCGCGTCATCAATCGTCGCATAAGCAGTCATCATTAGTACAGGCAAATCAGGGTAATTTAATTTGATGGTACGCAGTAAATCAATACCACTCATTGTCCCCATTTGAACATCACTCACAACCAACGAGAAACGTTGCTGTTTTAATAAAATTACGGCTTCTTCAGCACTTGCAGCTTCTACACATTCAAGTCCAGCCAATTGTAATGTGTCTAACAATGCTTCACGCAAACCTGCATCGTCTTCAACGACTAATATAGAATGACTCATACAGCCTCCAATTGTTCCATATCAAATGAAATAGGTAACAACAAACTAAATTGTGCTCCTCCTTCCTCAATATTACTCACTTCGACCTTACCTTTATGAGAGTTTGCAACAGAGTTAACCACAGCTAAACCAAGCCCAGTACCTTGGCTCTTAGTAGTAAAAAATGGTTCAAATAGTTTACTTTTCAATGACTCATCAACGCCGGGACCATTGTCTGTTACAGAAATTCTAACTCTATCGGATCCGGGTTCTCGTTTAGCACTCACCACAACATGCGCATTACTTCCAATGATTTGAATACTGTTATGAATTAAATTTTGAATCGCACCGGCCAAGGCTGTTTTATTACCAACTATTGCAATATCTGGCTCTGGTAGCACCACATCTAATATACTTTCGTGCATCAATACCATCGCATCTGATCCAGCCTTAACTTCACTCAACAATTGCTGCATAGACACTGATTCAACAACTTGCTCCTCACCACTTTTAGCAAATAACAGCATATCATTTACTTGCGATTCTAAATCTTTAAGCCGTGACATAAGCTTCTCATGAAAACGTATTCGTGCAGTGCCTAACATTTTATTACTGCCCAAATTTGCGGCATAAAGCATAGCTGCTGAAAGCGGAGTGCGAACTTGATGCGCCAAAGATGCCACCATCTTGCCTAAAGCGCTCAAACGTTGCATATGCGCCATTCTTGCTTGCAATTGTCGAGTTTCAGTGAGGTCGGTCATTAAGATAAGCTGCCCAGGCTCTGGGGTAAGCGCTGAGATATCTAGCTTAATCAAACGACCATCTTTAAGAGATACCTCATGACCATCATCTTGTTTCGGGCAAAAAGAGCGTTGAATAATGTTAAACCACTTCTCCCCCTCTAGTGGCTCACCTAACATATCTATGGCGATTTGGTTGGCTTTAGCTATCATTCCTTGACCATCTAGCACAATCACACCTGCAGGCATTGTGTCAACTAAATGACTTAGCCAACTCGCCTGTTGACGCAGGTCGCTCAACTCACCAACATAGGCCTCTTGTAATAAGCAAGGATTAAATTGCGACGATGGAGTAAAGCCTGGATTTAAAATATGTGCTAAAGCCATAATAAAATTCTCAAATAAAAATTCTTACCATAGATAAAGCACACTTTATGCCAACTTTATTTTCATTTGTTTTCAATATATTACGTAAAAAAAGCACCAGCATTTTTTTGACGGTCACCATAAGCTTGGAAATACAAGCCATGCAGATGAAGCTCAGTATTAGGAAAAGGCCGTCGCTTCACAGATTCAAAGCATACCAATTCCTCTATATGTGGTACTTTATAATCAAAATGATAAAAACCAATGGACCGCAGTCAAAGCACTCTATCAATACCATGCCACTCAGATAAGTGATATGAAAAATGATGCGCGGAACCAACCTGTTAGTAGCATCGTCTGCTATTTCGGAGAGAGAATATGTGTACACGCTGTCTATGGGTAGACCAATCAAAACCGGATTATATTGAATATCATGATGTGGAGTGGGGCGTACCCGTTATGGATGACCAAACGTTGTTTGAATTCATTACACTAGAGTCCGCACAAGCGGGGCTTAGCTGGTATACCATTTTAAAAAAACGTCAAGGTTATAAAAATGCATTTCATCAATTTCGAGTTGAAGATGTTGCACTAATGACGGAAGCTGATGTGGAGCGTTTATTAAGTAACACCGATATTATTAGAAATAAGCTAAAAATACGCGCTACCATCAATAACGCGCAAGCATTTATTAACATTCAACAAGAGTTCGGTAGCTTTGCTCGCTATCAATGGCAGTTTGTGAATTTCAAGGTTGTCATTAATGATATTGCAAGTAAAGAAGACTATCTAGCAACGAGTGATATTAGTATCACGTTTGCTAAAGATTTAAAAAAACGCGGGTTTAAATTCTTAGGCCCTACGACTGTATACGCCCATATGCAGGCTTGTGGAATGGTCAATGACCATGATAATGCGTGCTTTAGAAAGCAAGAAATTATTAACACCTACCAAAATTTAGATATAAAACAACGCTTAGCCTAATCAGTGCCTAACCTTAATTTACTCTTTATTAAGGTTATATTTTTTCATTTTTTCAACCAATGTCGTGCGGCGTACGCCTAACACTTCAGCCGCCCGAGCAACAATATAGTCATACCGCTCCAGCGCTTGAGAAATTAAACTCACTTCTAATTCTGCCAAATACTCTTTTAATTCTATACCTTCTGCTGGTAAAGAGCCTAACGTTTGTTCACTTACTTGAAACTCCGGTTCTGGATCTTCGTCATAATCACTAAACCCACCACTAAATAGTTCATTAAATGCGTCTTTTTCTCGCAGTTCTTCTGGGTACTCAGGCTCAAACGCATCAACTTCGATATGTCGATATTTATTTGGTAAATCCGTGACATCTACCACCTTTTCAGGAAACATAATGACCATACGCTCAACCAAATTTGCCAACTCACGTATATTACCAGGCCACGTATGTGCTTTTAAACTTTCAATAGCCCGTTCAGTAAATTTAGCACCAGTGCCACTTTGTTCATTAACACGGCGCATTAATTCCTTCAACAATAATGGAATATCATCCGCTCGTTCATGTAGTGATGGGTTTTCAATCGGGAAAACATTAAGGCGATAATATAAATCTTCTCTAAATTGTCCACTTTCAATCATGTCTTCTAAGTTACGGTGAGTCGCGGCAATTACTCTAACATCTGCTTGAATCGCTTTCGTCCCCCCAACTCTTTCATAGCTGCGCTCTTGTAAAACACGTAGTAACTTAACTTGCATTTGTAACGGCATATCACCGATTTCATCTAAAAACAAGGTTCCACCTTGCGCTAATTCAAATCTCCCTTTTCTTGCAGAAATAGCGCCAGTAAATGCCCCTTTTTCATGACCAAATAATTCACTTTCAAGTAACTCACCCGGTATAGCACCACAATTAACCGGTACAAAGGGTCCATTATTTCTTTTTGACAATAAAT
The DNA here is from genome assembly GCF_018100885.1 of Pseudoalteromonas sp. MMG013. Taxonomy (NCBI): domain Bacteria; kingdom Pseudomonadati; phylum Pseudomonadota; class Gammaproteobacteria; order Alteromonadales; family Pseudoalteromonadaceae; genus Pseudoalteromonas; species Pseudoalteromonas sp. MMG013. Next base: position 150,842 of record NZ_JAGJEE010000007.1, read on the forward strand.
GTACATTGCGTGCAACAACTTCCTTACCGGTACCTGATTCACCTAAAATGAGAACGTTGGCATCAGTTTTTGCTACCTGAGAAATTAAAAAACGGACTTGTTTAACTGCGTCGGTCTCGCCAACCAGTCCATCAAATGATTTGCCATTCGTTTTATCCGATTGACCGGGAAGCATCCTGAGATACTGCTGACTGTCATGCAATAACTGCATAGTAATATCATGACCAAATGGTTCAGTAATTAGGCCTATAACATTGGCTAAGCTTAATAAAGGTTTAAGCGTTTCTCCGACAAGTAGAAACGGAGTCGCTGGGTATGATTTAATTACACTCTCATGTTGCAACTCAGTCAAAGCACCTAGTACGACGATCGCATCTGACCCTAACTTTTTTTCTTGAGATAAGAATTCGTCGTCAATAACTTGAGATGATTGTCCAACAAAGTTCAACGACGCACACAAGCTACTAGCTCGGTTATTATTATTATCGAGGATCAAAACCATCTTAACGAGTCCAACTTTCAAGGTGATAGTGTAAAGTTAAGATTGTAAGGCACTTACGGAGGGATGCAATACCTAAGTGGCAAATTTTTGACATCATCGCCAAAAAACTGCCACCAATTATGCTTTGAATCAATACTTATTGATTAGATTGAGCTATTCGTCATTACAACAGTCCAAGTACTGATGATGCAGACTGATTTGCTTGCCCACGTAAAGCAATTGACGCTTGAGACAAGATATCATTTGCAGTTTGTTCCGAAATAGCTTGTGCATAGTCAGTATCTTGGATACGGCTTTGGCTTGCTGCGATATTTTCTTGCTGTGTCCCTAAGCCGCGAATCGTACTGTTCAAAGTATTCTCGAAAGCCCCTAATTGCGTCCGCTGCGTGTTTACATCTTTAGAAGCTGTATCTGCAATATCTATCGCGGCTTGTGCTCCCGCCTGTGTCGAAATATCGACACTTGCAATAGCACTTGCAAAACTCCCATCTGTCGCCGTTATATTCTGTGTTGAGTTCGCATCAGGTCCCACTTGAAAACTTGTTTGCTCACCGTTAAACAACGACTTACCACCAAATGTTGTGTTTTCAAACGTTTCCGTAATTTGTGTTTGAAGTTGCGATACTTCATCTTGAAGAGCTTGCCGGTCAGAATCGGTTAATGCACCATTACCAGATTGAATTGATAACTCTCGGATCCGAGATACGGCATCATTAACACCAGACAAAGCTGAATCAGCGGTTTGAGAGTAAGAAATACCATCATAAGCATTACGGACGGATTGATTATACCCTTCTTGCTGAGAATTCAAGCGGTTAATTATTTGTAGTGCTGCCGCATCATCGGCCGCTGAATTCACTTTTTTCCCGGTTGCTAACTGCTGATTGAGTTTATTGCCAACCTGCTCAGTCCGGTTAAATGAATTAATACCAGAAGTTGGAATCTTCATAACGCCTCCCATCAGGTGCTACATTGATAACATATAGTACAAATACTAACCTGACTTGCGAAAAAAGTCACCTTATACCATGTTTATTAGATTGGCCTTGGCATAATTACTGCAAATTCATTTTAAGTATTATAAAGTACTGACAATTAAATTCTTTCTGAACGGTTGCTGCAATAATCAGACAACCTGTTATGTGTATCTGTAAAGTATTTGATGCACTTAAGCTAGGTGACTATATGTTTAACAACAAAACTATTTTAATTACTGGCGGTACAGGGTCCTTCGGCAAAAAGTATGTAAAAACTTTGCTCGCTCGATATAAGCCGAAAAAAATCATTGTATTTTCTCGTGATGAGCTCAAACAATTTGAAATGCAGCAAGATTACAACCATCAATGTATGCGCTACTTCATCGGTGATGTAAGAGATAAGGATCGACTAAGGCGTGCTATGCGAGGCGTCGATTATGTAATTCATGCAGCAGCGCTTAAGCAAGTCCCTGCCGCTGAATATAACCCGATGGAATGCATAAAAACAAATATTAACGGGGCTGAAAATGTCATCGAGGCAGCTCTGGATTGCAATGTTGAGAAAGTCATCGCTTTATCTACTGATAAAGCAGCAAATCCTATTAATTTATACGGAGCTACCAAATTAGCCTCAGACAAATTATTTATTGCAGCCAATAATATTGCTGGCGGTCACAATACCACTTTTTCTGTCGTGCGCTATGGCAATGTTGTGTGTTCTAGAGGTTCCGTCGTTCCTATTTTTCAAAAATTCATTGATGAAGGTAGAGATCACATACCAATCACTAACGAAGATATGACTCGGTTTTGGATAAGCCTGCAGCAAGGTGTCGATTTTGTTCTTAAGAATTTTGAGCGGATGTTAGGGGGAGAAATTTTCGTACCCAAAATACCATCAATAAAAATTACCGACTTAGCCACGGCCATGGCACCAAATTTACCCCAGAAAATAATTGGTATTCGTCCCGGTGAGAAACTTCACGAAGTGATGTGTCCATCAGATCTGTGCTTTGAAACCTATGAATTTCATGATCACTTTGTAATCGCTCCTGGGATTATATTTAGCAGCCGAACCAATAACTTTGACATTAATGCCATTAATGAAAAAGGCAAAAAAGTAAACATTGGATTTGAATATAACTCGTTAGACAATCCAGATTATATGACAATCGATGAAATCCTAGCGTTCAATCGTCAGGCTTTAATATGATCTCGTATGGAAAGCAATCTATCACACAAGCGGATGTAGACGCTGTTGTTGCTGTACTTAACTCTGATTGGCTTACTCAGGGACCTAAAGTTCCCGAGTTTGAGCGCGCAATATGTGATTATGTCGACTGTCAGTATGCTGTGGCAGTAAACAGTGCGACCTCTGCTTTGCATATTGCTTGTTTAGCACTTCAAGTTGGAGAGAATGACCTCGTATGGACGTCCCCTATCTCATTTGTGGCTAGCAGTAATTGTGCTTTATACTGCGGTGCTAAAGTTGACTTTGTTGATATAGAACCCAATACCGGTAATATGTGTGCTAAGGCTCTTGAAGCAAAGTTAGCCCATGCGAAAACAATGAATCAACTCCCTAAAGTCGTCATTCCAGTGCATTTAGCAGGGCAAACCTGCGATATGGAATATATATCCAAACTATCTAAGATATATGGCTTTTCTATTATAGAAGATGCATCTCACGCCATCGGTGGTAAATATTACGATAAGCCTATTGGTTCCTGTACTTACTCTGACATCACTATTTTTAGTTTCCATCCGGTCAAGGTTATGACCTCTGCTGAAGGGGGGGTGGCACTAACGAACAATTCGGCCCTTGCTCGTCAAATGCAGATGCTACGTAGCCATGGGGTTACGGCCGAGGATGATGAAATGACCGAACCGTCACATGGACCTTGGTATTATCAACAAGTATGCCTCGGATTTAACTATCGCATGACCGATTTACACGCTGCGCTTGGTTTGAGTCAATTAAAAAAAGTTGATTCATTTGTTACGCGACGCCATCAACTTGCAAATATCTATAACCAATTGCTTGACAGTCGTTTAGTCACTCCGCTGAATCAGGTCGATAACCGTTACTCCGCCTATCATTTATATATTATTTTATTAAATGAGCCCAACAAGACGTTACACCACACATTAGTATCTGGGTTAAGAGACAAAGGCATAATTGGTCACGTACATTATATTCCTATTCACTTACAGCCTTATTATAAAGAGATGGGTTTCAAACCAGGGGAGTTTCCTAATGCCGAGCGCTACTATCAAAGTGCTGTTACTTTGCCATTACACCCTGATTTAACCCAAGATCAAGTTAAATATGTGGTTAAAACTGTCCATGATATTTTAGGCTAAAGTTTTCTCTTACGCTGACGATTCCTAATTAACTTATTTACCTCAGAGGCTTTTATGCTAGATACCCGCCCATCGCTCAAACTTGCATTTATCGGAGGAGGCAACACATCAGCTGTTGGATATGTTCATTTCTGCGCTGCCCATATGGATAATAAATTTCAAGTCGTTGCAGGGGCATTCTGCCGTACTCAAGCAAATAACCAAGCAACGGGCGTCCAATGGGGGATATCACCAGATAAGGTGTATCTCGATTGGCGGGATATGGTTAAGAAAGAGCACTGTAACGTGGATGCTTTTGTCGTATTAACACCTACGCCTCACCACTTAGAAGTACTACAGTATCTATTTAGCAAAAAAGTACCTGTTATTTGTGAAAAAGCCATGGTGTGTGACCCTAAAGAAATAGAAGCACTGCAACCTTTCTATTCTAAAGCGCAATTCTTAGCCGTAACATTTAACTACAGTGGTTATGCAATGGTTCGAGAGCTGAAGCATTTAATTAATCAAGGAAAATTGGGGGAGATCCAAAAGGTTCACTTAGAAATGCCACAAGAAGGCTTTAGACGTCCTCCAGATATTGCAGGAAAAGCCGCCAGCCCTCAAGCATGGCGCTTGCAAGATGGAGAAATTCCCACTATTTGTCTTGATTTGGGTGTACATTTACATCATCTAGCCAGCTTTTTAATCGAAGAAGAAGCAAGTCAGACAATTGCTGAATTCAGCAACCACTCTCAGTATGACGACATTATTGATGATGTACACATGCTATTAAAGTACCCGAGTGGCGTAAAAGGCAGCATGTGGATGTCTAAAACAGCAATAGGCCACAGAAATGGCTTACAAGTCCGAGTCTACGGAGACAGGGGCAGTGCCAAATGGTTTCAACTTAACCCCGATGAAATAGAATTAAACTACAACGACGGGCGCCGCGAGATATTAGATCGAGCCGGCCAATGTGAATATGCAGATCAATTTAGATACAACCGCATGAAGCCAGGACACCCTACTGGCTTTGTCGAAGCTTTTGCTAATTTGTACAGTGATATTGCTGATAATTTAAGATGTTATCAAAATGGTGATGAACAAACTTCTCCCTATGTTTTTGGATTAGAGCATGCTAACGACGGACTGAAGCTTTTTAGTGCAGCAAAACGGTCGTCGCTCAGTCTAAAATGGGAGTCTATATAACTCTCAAGGCTTATAAGTTCATTCCTGCTAACTGGGGCTTTCATACATGCGTTTGATACTTGGCTTATGAATTTTCCCCATTTCGGTTTTTGGCAATTTATCTAGTTCTAATAGAACTCTTGGTTGTTGATAATCAGTTAGCTGGGTTAAAAAATGCAGTTTTAGTTGAGTCTTTACATCTTCTAAGGCTTTATTTTTCAACGTATATGCGACTAAAATAACCTCCCCAAATTGAGGATCTTCAACACCCAAAGCAGCACACTCATCAAGCCAAGGTAATTGGTTAGCAACTAACTCTATATCGCTTGGAAACACATTGATCCCACCCGATTTGATGACTTCTTTTGTACGCCCAACGTAGTACAAATAACCCCTTTCATCCAAAAACCCCAAATCTCCTGTATAAAAAAAGCCATCGTCGTCATAGCTATCAGATGTTTGTTGCTCTAAATTAAAATACTCGACAAACTGTGTATTTGAGCGACATGCGATTTCCCCTATCTCTCCGTGTGCTAAGCTGTCACGGCCTACTGAGCATATTTTTACTGTAACGTGAGGCAATGGACGACCTACACTTTTTAATGGAACCCCCGCTTCTGTTATATCAAAGTCACTAATCACGCCCATTTCTGAGGCACCATAACACTCATGAAAGCGACACTCTAACACCTCTAATAGCTTTGACTTATCCGCTTCATCCAAGGTTGCTGATGAGGAAACGATACACCTAACACTCGTCAAATTTCGACCTTGAATTGGCTCAATTAAAGCTTTTAACTGATTTGATACGGCAAACAAAAAGCTAACTTGGTGCGTCTCTATCGCCATTAACCAAGCCTGTACGGTAAATTTGGGCAATATAACGGCTGTCGCTCCTAGCATTAATGGCATTAACAAACTTCGCTGACCCAACGAGTGGTATAACGGTGTAGAGACTAAAACAACCTCTTCACTAGACAGGTTGTAATAATCGACTGTCGCTGTAAATGCGCGATTGATTTTAGTATCTTGCGTAAAAACAATCGGTTTTGGCTGACCGGTTGAACCTGAAGTCATTGTCAAAATATAAGGATTGCTACCAAGTCCAATTGGAAAGTCAACCACGCTTTGAGCGCATAGGTGCTCCAAGGTTAACTCTGTCAATCCTGAGCTCCCAACCGTCACTATATGTTCGACTGGTATACATGCCAAATCAGCAACGGCCTTTGCAACAGTTGGCCATGCAAATACAAAGTCGCATTGTGCACTGTGTAACGCGGTCTCTAACGCGTGCCCTTTCATTGTTAAAGGCAATGGCACTAAAGCAGCACCTAATTTCGCGGTAGCAAGTAAACATAAAGCAAACTCAATATTATTTGGACAAAACAGTGCTATTTTACTTGTATCACGCACGCCTAGCTGCCACATCCCGCTTGCTAAGCTATCAACCTTGTTTATAAGATCGACATAAGTGACGACGTCTTTTTGATATACACATGCTTTTTTATTGGGGGTAGCAACACTATGCTCTGCCACTAGTTGATATATATTTGGATTATTCATTGGCGTATCGCACCACAAAATTAAACTCAGCATCAGCGTGAGGAAAAAGGCTTTGCGTCGCCATGTGAAAAGAAGACGCTTGGGGGGTTTCAACAAACCCCATGTAACGATTTAATAAATTGACGAACTTGTTTTCTTTATGGATCACCGCAAGCCAGTGTGCTTGTGGGTAGCGTTCACCACAAAAATCTAGTTGCCACTGTAAGATCAGCATAGCAATATTAAAAGGCACGTCCTCATGTGTGGTAAACCAACCTCCATATAGGTATTCAATACCATTACAGTGATGTAATTGATGCCAAATATACGCGATGACTTTACCATTTTGTTCAACAGCATATGAGTGCCGCTTATTATTAAACCACCATAGGTAATGTGTTAATCGCTCGATTGGTTCTGTTACCGTCATTCGTTTCGCATTATTAGGTTTATTTCTAGCGGCTAAATAATCGTTAACATCTCCATCAAATATCGGCCTCACAGATATAGAGCTTGATAAATGTTCGTAGTCATGAACATAACTAGCTAACCCTCTCGTCGTGGTATCTTGCTTAATTCCCATAAGTATATTAGCCACTCGGTGAACACCCCTTCCATCCACCGTTAAAGTACCCTGTCGCCTCAAGTCACCAATTCTAGGCAAGGCATTAAGTATCTTGTCAAAATTTTCGCCAAACAATTTCATTTGCGCCAAATCAATAAAGTCAAGGTGTAGAAAATGTCCTAACGCTTCTAAATGTGGTAGCTCATTGTGCTGATTTCTTGCTATTGAGAAGGTAATATTTGGCACGTGTAGTGCAGCAAGCTCGTACAATGAAGTACCTAATGCGCCAATAAATAAGTCACACCCAGCATAGTGTTTTGCCAATGATATAGGCGATTCCAATAAGGTAATCTCAGGTAACTTTTGAGATATGGCGTCTAACATCTCTCTGTTTTTCGCTTGCGGTCCAATAACAACCGAGATGTGCAATGTTTTCAGTAGTACTTGTGGAATGGCATTTATGAAGCCTGCAAATAAAGCTAAATCACCTCCCCCACCGAGTGATAACAAGATTCGGTTTTTACTATTATGAATATTTTCTATGCACGCATTTTTTGAGTATTCCGGTGATAGTAAAGCAAAATCAGGCCCTTGATATACTTGAGTGAAGTCAGGCACTTTATTGTCATATCTATGGCTGGTCTCACTGCCCTGCCATTTAGCATCAAAAAGAAAGTCGCAATAATGGGAGTTAGCTAAGTCATCAAAAACAACAACCTTACCGACTAAAGGTTGCAGTGCGCATTCATACTCATAGCCAAGCTCATAGTGATCGATAAAAACAAAGTCCGGATTTTCAGACTCTATAAGTGATTTGAGTAACCCTAAGTCATGTGTACTATTTGTTACCACATAATGCTGTTCACACGTCAAATCACTCAATAAATAACTAATATCAACTGAACTTCTATCTAAAATCAAGGTGAGTGTATAATGCCTCACTGTAAATTCGTGCAATAACCACTTCATGCGCATTAAATGCCCAATCCCTGCGCATGTTGAAATTCTTGCGATAATATTCATAGTGACTCTAAAATAGTAGAAACAAGCCCTGAGACCGTCGCATTTTTTTCATCGACTAGCTGTAATGGTGTTAGTTTTATTCCCGAGGCTAATTCCAACTCCATTATCATCGATAAAATTTCAAATGAATCCAGCAGACCTGAGGCGACAAAGTTAAAACATAATAATCTTTCACCTGAACACTCAATGCCTCTGACCATTAAAAACTCAGAGAAAAACAATAGTAACTGTTCTTTATTCATAATAAGCCCATCTATGTAATATCATTCCAGCTCAATTGAGTACCTTTAGGCAAAAAATGTGCCGCGGTTCTCCCGATGATATTTGGTAAATCTTTCGGGGCAAGTTCGCCACCACCGGGTCGCATATTTATTACATTACTATTGTCAAATTTAGCCCCAACCGCAACGTCACATGATGTATATAAACATCGTCTAAATGGCGACGGTTTTGTAGGATAGCAGATCGTTCCTACTGCTTTTTCTACTTGACGAACTCCATGCACCAATGCCTTGAGTTCATCTGGCGTCATAGAAAAAAAGCTATCTGCGGTTTCATGATCCTTACTTAACACAAAGTGCTTTTCAATCATGTGCGCACCAAAAGCAACAGAAGCAATTGGCACGTCATTCCCTAAAGTATGATCTGAAAGTCCAACAGGACACTGGAAGCTGTCAGCAAGGTGTGGGATTGTTTTGAGATTAATCGATTCCGCAGGCGCTGGGTATGTACTCGTACACTTTAATACGCATAATTCTTTCACACCGGCTTCTTCGGCAACTTGCACAGCATCCGTAATCTCATTCAACGTAGCCCCGCCCGTCGACATAATCACAGGCTTGCCTGTCGCTGCCACTTTTCGGATTAATTCATGATCGATTAGTTCAGGAGATGCAATTTTATAGGCTGGCGAGTCAAATGATTCTAATAAATCAACTGCACTGGCATCAAAAGGTGATGAAAATATGGTAATGCCAATTTTATTCGCTAGTTCAATCAGCGGTTTATGGAAGTCCCATGGCATGTAAGCACCTTCATACAAGTCGTAAAGATACTGTCCTTTCCAAGGGCCTTGATCAATATAAAAATGCGGTAAATCACACTTCATAGTGAGTGTATCTGCGCGATACGTTTGCAATTTGATAGCATCCGCACCAGCTTCTTTCGCGGCAATCACAATGGCTTTTGCTTGTTCCAAATCTTGTCCATGATTTGCAGACATTTCTGCAATAATATAAACAGGACATCCGGGGCCAATTTTTCTCCCATCAATAGAAATCTCTGATTTAAATGTCACAAGCATTCCTCTTCTTAATCTAATTTATGGTCAAACCAATGTGCAATCTTTGTGCCTTAACCTAAAACATTGCTCAATAAATGAAACATTACCTTGTTCTATAATAGGTTAAGTACTTTTTACTGTGTGAAACAGTGTAATGATTTGCTATATTGAACTCAATGATAATTATCACAAGTCTAAGTCATGTCCAATGTTATGATAATCATTCAAGCACGAATGACATCAACCCGATTGCCCGAAAAAGTCATGCTCCCTTTGTGCGGAAAATCGGTACTCCAGGTAATGATCGAGAGATTATCGGATTGGCATGAGCACATTATCGTTGCAACGACAAATGATGGCAGCGAACGACCTATATTAGATTTATGTAATAAATTGAACATTCGGACTTTTGAAGGCGATACCCAGGATGTATTAGGTCGTTATTACCATGCAGCTAAGCGCTATGGTGCAACTGAAAACACGACGATTGTGAGGCTCACAAGTGATTGCCCTCTCATCGATCAACAGTTATGTGCTCAAGTTATTTCGAAACGGCGACAACAAGAATACGATATGGTTAATTTAGGACCTCATAGCGGCTACCCACGGGGCCTCGATTGTTGCGCATTCTCATTTCGATTACTTAAGCATACCCATAATCAAGCAACGTCGGTCTCAGATCGTGAGCATGTAACGCTTGGCATGGCAAAATTTAACTCTATGTCTACTTACACCTTTAGTGCACAAGAAGACTTTAGTCACTACAGGCTCACCCTCGATGAACCTGATGACTATTTGGCAATCACGGCTATATATGACGCTTTTTGTGATTCTCTCAACTTTTCATACCCTGAATTACTTAAAATGCTAAAGAAAAAGCCCGAACTGTACGATATAAATAAACATGTTGAACAAAAAGGTGTCTAGCACGCTTGGTTTTGTATGTTAATTATCACGACGGTAGGCTCTACGTATAATAATTTTGAGAAAATATAATGAATTCTAAAACAGTACTCGTTACAGGTGCAACCGGTTATAAAGGCACCGTCCTAGTTCCAAAACTACTTAGCAAAGGCTATCGCGTTATCGCTCTAGATACTCAGTGGTTTGGAAACTTTTTGCCCAGTCATCGTAACTTAACTGTAATCAAAGGTGATGTTCGAGATACCCATAGTATCAATTTAGAAAACGTCGATGCGATTATCCACCTCGCTTCTATTGCTAACGATCCGTGTGGAGATTTGAACCCAAAACTCACATGGGAAGTCAGTGCACTGGCTACAATGCAGCTTGCAGATAAAGCCAAACGCCATGGTATTAAGCAATTTATTTACGCATCTTCTGGTAGTGTGTATGGCATCAAAGATGAAGAACATGTCACTGAAGACTTATCATTAGAGCCCATATCGGAATATAACAAAACTAAAATGGTCGCCGAACGGGTCCTTTTAAGCTACGCAAATGATATGGCTGTTCAAATTGTTCGCCCAGCAACCGTGTGTGGCTTGTCTTCTCGCATGCGTCTGGATGTATCAGTCAATATGTTGACAATGCAAGCATTACAAAATAAAAAAATTACTGTTTTTGGTGGCAAGCAAGTTCGACCAAATATCCATATTGATGATATTACTGATTTATATATTTATATGTTAGAGCACCCGAAAAAAACACAAGGTGTGTTTAATGCTGGCTTTGAAAACATTTCAATTTTAGATATTGCAAATCGGGTACAAGATAAAGTTGACTGTGAAATAGTCGTTACGCCATCAAATGATCCGCGCTGTTACAGAGTAAATTCTGACAAATTACTTGCTACAGGGTTTAAACCGACTAAGACCGTAGCCTGCGCAATAGATGAAATTTCGCAAGCTTATAATGACGGAAATTTAGTCGACCACCCTCGCTTTCATAACCTGCAATGGATGCAGCAGGAAATTCTATGAGCGAGCGCAGAAACAACATCACACAACTGGCAATAACCTATGTTAGTTCACTTTCGAACACATTAGCACAGCTAAATACAGATGCCTTGGCACTATTCGTTGACACACTCCTAAATATGCGCGAAAAGCGCGGTACGCTTTATTTGTGTGGTAATGGAGGGAGTGCAGCCAATGCAATTCACCTTGCAAACGACTTTACATTTGGCATCAACCCGCAAGGTAATGCATTAAAAGTTGAGGCCTTACCGGCTAATAGCTCGATACTGACATGTCTAGGTAACGATATCGGTTACGACAACATTTTCTCCCATCAGCTCAAAGTTAAAGCCGAACAACATGATGTTTTACTTGTGTTGTCTGGCAGTGGGAATTCACAAAATATTATTAACGCAATTTCACAAGCAAACAAAATTGGTATGACAACCGTCGGTATTCTCGGATTTGACGGTGGTAAGGCCAAAGCGCTACTCGACCAACCGTTTCACTTTGATATACAAGATATGCAAATTTCTGAAGATACTCAGGTTATCTTAGGTCACATATTGATGAAAGCGCTATACCAGGAGTTAAAAAATGAGTAATTCACCCATCTTAGTACTTGGTAGTAACTCCTTCTCTGGAGCGTCATTTTGTGCCCATATGTTAAGCCAAGATAAACGTGTTATTGCAGCAAGCCGCTCTCTAGAGCCTGTTGAAGCGCTACTCCCCTATAAATGGCAAACTAACTATCAGGATGCCTTACAATTCAAACAGTTGGACCTAAATCATCAACTAGATGACATTATCTCGCTTATTAAACGAGACAAAATAAGCACAATATATAATTTTGCAGCACAAAGTATGGTTGGTCAAAGCTGGGAATTCCCTGAACATTGGTTTATGACCAATGCGGTCTCAACCATCAAATTACACAATGCTCTACGCCAACTTGATACGCTTGATAAATATATCCATATATCCACACCCGAAGTATATGGCAGCTGCGAGGGTTTAGTACCTGAGCATCGCAACTATCAACCAAGTACGCCTTATGCAGTATCTCGTGCAGCAGCTGATATGAGTTTGCACACGTTTTCTGATGTTTATGATTTTCCGGTCGCATTTACGCGAGCTGCCAATGTCTTTGGCGAAGGTCAGCAGCTCTATAGAATCATACCGCGTACTATTTTATATATATTACTCGGTAAAAAACTCCCCCTGCATGGTGGCGGACACTCCACCCGCTCGTTTATTCACATAGATGACGTATCGCATGCCACACAACTGATAGGTGAATCTGGGAACAATGGCGAGGTTTATCATATTTCAACAGAAAGAATGATCACGATTCGCGCCATCGTAGAACTGCTCTGTGACATGATGGGTGTACCGTTTGATAAGGTCTGTGAAGTCACTGACGATAGATTAGGTAAAGATGCGGCTTATCTTTTAGATACCCAAAAAATCCGCGCCGAACTCTCTTGGGATGATAAAATAGAACTCGAAAACGGGCTACAAAGAACAATTAATTGGGTCTCAAATAATTTGGACATATTATCTAAACAACCTTTAGAGTACATTCACAAAACATAAACGATTGGAGATATTAATGGGAATGACATTAAGCGTCTTGGAAAAAACACTGACTTACTTTCCAAACAGTAACTCTCGGGTGCTAGATCTTGGGGCCCAACAAGTATTTGGTAATTTTTACCGCTCCGAAGAGTTTCAATTCTCTCCTCATGAGTGCTCTAAGTTTAATATTCCCGTTAAATCCGGGGTATATGCCCGAAACATTTACAAAGGTTTAGGGTTTACTTATAAAGCTATCGACTTAAGTGGTGAAGACTACAGTATAAGTATCGATTTAAATTTTGATAGTTATCAAGAAGAAGATAGTTTTGATGTTGTAACCAACTTTGGAACGTCAGAGCATATTATAAATCAAGTTAACTGTTTCAAAGCAATGCATGATGCATGCTCCCAAAACGGGGTTATGATACACTCATTACCATTTACTAGATTCTTTGAACACGGCTTTTACAATTACAACCCTAACTTGTTTCTTTCATTGGCGCTTGCAAATAACTATGAAATTGAATACTTTGCCATTGTTGAAGATAAAAATGGCGGCAGGATCCAAAGTGTATTTCATGAACTAGATAGTTTTTATAAGTATGAGGAACTGCCACTTAAAGACTTACTTTTGTATTGTGTTTTTAAAAAAACAACAAACACCCCCTTTAAGCTACCTCAACAAGAAAAATACACTTCGTTATCAATGAGGTATGCACAGCAAAAAAACAGCTTTTATGCTAACAGACTATTAGAATTGAGCATTGGCTGGGCGGTTGATATTCAAAAATTTTTAAAAAGTGTACCTCAACAGCCGTTTGCCCTATATGGCGGTGGTGAGTTAAGTCAGAATATTCTATCCGTAGAGAAGTGTAGAAAAAACATACTAGTTATCATTGATGCTGATCAAAGCAAACACGGAACTGAAATTTATGGTATACCAATAATTTCTCCCTCCGAGATACCCAAAAGCATAAATCATATATATTTAACAATTGACATTCACTCTACTGTTATCGAGAGTTACTTGAAACAGTTTAGTACTCAAAATTACAAGTTCAGCGGATATTTTATAGGTTAATGACCATGCTAGGAAACGAAATCAACCTTTTAAAGAATTACCCTCAATCAAAAAGAGACACAAAAGGAAGAGCAAAGATAATAACAGAAGTTGACAGAGAAATAGCTCGTCAGTATGGCAAAGATTTTTTTGATGGTGATCGTACTTATGGGTATGGTGGTTTTAGCTATATGCCACGCTTTTGGCAACCTGTTGTCCCCGATATTCAATCTCATTTTAATCTAACAAGCAATAGTTCATTATTAGATATAGGGTGTGCTAAAGGGTTTATGCTTTATGATTTAATGCAACACATACCGAACATATCACTGACAGGCCTCGATATTTCAAAGTATGCCCTCAAACATGCAAAACCAGAAGTAAAAGACTTGTTGCAGCTTGGTAATGCGAAAGCGTTGCCATTCGAAGACAATAGCTTTGATGCTGTTATGTCAATTAACACAATCCATAACCTCGATGAACAAGAGTGTGGCACCGCCCTGCAAGAGATTGAGCGTGTCAGTAAAGGAAAGTCATTCATTACAGTCGATGCCTACCGAGATGATGAAGAGAAAGAACGTATGCTAGAGTGGGCTTTGACTGCAAAAACGATAATGCATGTAGATGACTGGAAAGTCTTTTTTCAAGATCACGGGTACACCGGTGATTTCTATTGGTTCATACCATAATGGATATCACAGCAATCAGTGCACAAATGAGGCACACATTATGTGATGTTTCATCTAAAACAAAAACACCGCACCTAGGAAGTTGCCTGTCCGCAATAGATATTCTTAGCGTACTTTACTGGAAAATAATGCGCGTAGATCCTCAGCAACCAAATGCGCGCGACAGAGACTACTTTTTACTCGGGAAAGGCCATGCCGCAAGTGCACTATATACAACGTTGGCCTATCGTGGTTTTTTCGATATTGACGCACTTTACGAACATGGGCAAACCAATAGCCAGTTTGAAGAGCACCCAGGAGTCAATGCCCCTGCCGGTGTAGAAACGGTGTCCGGCTCATTAGGCCATGCATTGTCTTTAGCAACTGGCATGGCACTCAGTTGTAAACTACAAAACATGCCAAATCACTTCTATGTACTCATGGGGGATGGTGAGCTCAATGAAGGAACTGTATGGGAAGCTGCAATGTTTGCCGCTGGAAAACAGCTTGATAATTTAGTGGCAATTGTAGATTTTAATAAATTACAGGGCACAGGTGAAAGCTGTCAAATTATGCACTTAGAACCATTAGAAAAAAAATGGGCCGCGTTTGGTTGGCACACAATTCGACTCGATGGCCATGACACTGGTGCGTTAGAGTCAGCGCTTAAAGAAGCAAAGCTAATTTCTAAACCGGTCTGTATTGTGGCAGATACAGTTAAAGGCAAAGGTATTTCATTTATGGAGAATGACAATAATTGGCATTACCGTATCCCTAATTCTGATGAAGTAATCATGGCAAAGAAGGAGCTAGGACTACAATGAGAAATGCCTTTGCTCGTGTATTAACCGAACTCGCAAAAGTTGATGAAAGCCTCTTGCTTTACTATGCCGACATAGGCAACCGACTCTTTAATCCACTGAAAGAGTTTGCTGCAGAACGTACAATTAATGCCGGTATTGCCGAAGCGAATATGGCATCTATGGCTGCGGGTTCTGCTATGATGGGCCATAAACCATTTATTTATACTATCACCCCATTTACGACATCTCGTAATTTTGAACAAATTAAAATTGATATTGCATACCAAAATCAGCCAGTGATCATTGTTGGCACTGGTTCAGGGCTATCTTATGCTAATTTAGGGCCCACCCATCATTCCTTTGAAGACATAGCATTGATGCGGAGTCTGCCAAATATGAATATCGTATGCCCTGCCGATGCCCAAGAACTAGAAATATTAATGCCACAACTTATTGCATTAAATAAACCGTGCTATTTTAGAATTGGTAAAAAGAATGAACCTAAAGTACACCACAACCAACCTGATCTGCAGTTTGGACGTGCCTTTAGGATGGAACACGGTACCCAATTAGCAATACTATCAACTGGTACTATCATGCCATTAGCCCAAGCATTGTATCGCGCTATAGAGGCCCGCGGCATATCAGTTGAGTTAGTGAGTTACCATACCGTTAAGCCTCTTGATACTGATTACTTAAATGCCGTAAGTCAACGCTTCAAGCACATAATCACCCTGGAAGAGCATAATGTGAATGGTGGCTTTGGCAGCGCTGTTTTAGAACATATTTCTGCATTAACTTATGCACCCAAAGTCCATCGTTTCGGCATCCCTGACCACTTTATCGATCAAGTACATAGCTGTGAAGACGCCCGCAAAAAAGCAGGGCTTACAGTAGAGAATATTATCAATCAATTAGTTGAGAGAGAGGTACTATGATTATTGGGATTGACTTTGATAATACCATTGCAGATTACACTGGAGTATTTCATGAAGTTGCACGGAAGTTAGGCTGGATCCCTCCGCATATAGGTCAATCAAAAACACAAGTCAAAGAATTTTTTATTACGCAAAATCAGGAACCAAAATGGACTGAACTTCAGGGAATTGTGTATGGTTCTCATATCACCTTGGCACCTGCGTACCAACATTGCCTAGATGTACTTAAACAGCTAAAACAACAAGGCCATCAGCTCATCATTATTTCTCATAAAACTAAATACCCAATCATTGGCGAACCGACTGATTTACATCAAGCTGCTACGCACTGGTTAAAAGAGAAAGGGTTTACTGAATGTGGGACTGCTCCAATTGACGTTAACGATGTCTACTTTAATGAAACTAAGTCAGAAAAGGTGGAGCGAATTAAACTGAGTAAGTGTGATGTTTTCATTGATGATCTGGAAGAAATTCTAGCGCATAATCAATTCCCTAAACAGTGTAAAAAGATACTTTTTTCTGACCAAGGCTCGTCACTGTATGACTGTATTGATACGTGGGCAGACTTTAATTCGAAAGTATGATGAACACCAATATTGAGCGTTTCCTAACACAACATTTAAATGAATCGTCTTGGCAAATTCACACCATTTCTGCGGGTGCAAATAATCAAGTATGTAAAGTAGTAACATCAGACAATACTTATTTTCTAAAATGCTTTGCACCGTCATATTCTGCACAATATAAATTACAAAATGAATTTTCATTTACTCAAGCATTGTTTAATGCCGGTATAGAGCGTGTATCTACGCCACTATATTATGACAAAGAATTACTCATCGCATTGTATCAGTTTATCGAAGGACGCCCTGTTACTACAATTACGGATTGGCATATCAATGAAGCGGTTGAGTTTATTATTCACTCTAACTCAAATGATACACTTACAGAGAAACTCAACATCGCGTCCGAAAGCCCTAATACGCTTTATGGATTTATCGAAATTGTGCAAACACGGCTCACTAATCTAGCTTCTGCTACGGTCCCTAAGCACTGCGAAACACCATTAAAAGACATTTTGACACAGGTTCAACATAAGCTCTTTGCTCTAAAACAGCAAACCGATGATAGTTGGCATCACATTATCGAAAGAAGTTGTGTCTCAGCCTCTGACTTTGGCTTTCACAATGCCATTGAAGAGCACCATCAGGTCACTTTTATTGACTTCGAGTACGCAGGATTAGACACACCATGGAAGCTCATTTGTGATTTTTATGCACAACCAGCCATTCCTATTCCCCTGTCTTATTTGCCACATTTACTCGAACTGAGCATTTTTTCAACTGTAAAACGCCAACCTGCTAATTTTGCAATTGTTTTTGAACTAACCTTATTGAAGTGGGTACTGATTATGCTGAATGAGTTCTTACCTCATGTTCAGGCTCGGAGAAAATTTTCTTGGAATAATTCTTGCATTAATTCAACGGAACAACAGCTAAATAAAGCACAGGAAAAACAACTAGCAAAGAGCGCTCAGTATTTGTCTGAGATCCCAGCAAAAGTTCTAAGTATTAAAACACAATTAAGAGATGTCTAAATGAAAGCAGCTGTATTATTTGAAACCGGCCAACCGCTCCAAATTGTTGATGAAATTAAACTGCCAGAGTTAACTCGGGGACAAGTACAAGTCAAAATAATTTATAGTGGTCTATGCCATTCGCAGTTAATGGAAGTGAATGGTGGGAGAGGTGAAGATAAATACCTTCCTCATTTACTCGGACACGAAGGCGTTGGTATCGTTGAAGCGATTGGTAAAGATGTCACCAAAGTACAGCTTGGAGATAAAGTCGTTATTGGCTGGATAAAAGGTCAAGGTATCGATGCGCCTGGCGGGAAGTACCCTCATGATAATTATGTGATCAACTCTGGGGGCGCAACCACACTTGCAGAGCAAAGTATTGTTGCAGAAAATAGGGTCGTAAAATTACCGCACCAATTCCCTGAAAAACTAGCAATGTTACTTGGTTGTGCATTACCCACAGGACTTGGCCTAGTATTCAATGAACTAAAACCTGAGAAAAACAAAACCATTGCGATATTTGGACTTGGCGGGGTTGGCATGAGTGCTTTACTGGCCGCAAAACTATTTAATCCAACTAAACTCATTGCCATTGACGTAACGAATGACAAACTTAAACTTGCTAAAGAATTAGGTGCAACTGACATCGTAAATGCAAGTACCCAGGACCCCGTTGCGGCAATCCTTGCATTGACTGATAATATTGGTGTTGATTACAGCATTGAGGCTGGTGGTACTACACAGACTATTGAGCAAGCATTCGAATCTGTGAGAGATGCCGGTGGACAATGTATTTTTGCCTCTCATCCGAGCAATGAATTAAAAATTCAATTAGAGCCACATGCATTCCATCGTGGTAAATCAATTCGTGGTAGTTGGGGTGGAGGCAGTAATCCAGATAAAGATATTCCGATGTTTGCCGATTTATATAATAACCAATCTCTAAATATTGCACCGCTTATTTCAAAAGAGTACGCTCTTGAGGAAATTAACGAGGCACTTCAAGATTTAGAGAGTAAATCAATCGTGAGAGCGTTAATTTGTTGCCATGCAGAAAAATAATATGCTAAATGTGCTGAACTTTCCGACTCCCAATCAATCAAAAAATAAGGATAAGGTTGTTGTATACGGGTTCGGTCAAGCCGGAAAAGATACAGTTGCGATAAAAAGTAAAGCTGTAGACATCCTTGCTATATGTAATACATTCGCTATTGAGTACAAAGAATACCATGGTATTCCAATTATTACGCCCGATGAGCTAGCTCGATTTTCATTCGATAAAATCATTATAGCCAGTGTTTATATTGATGAAATTAGAGAAACGTTAACTCATTTTCACATTCCAAATGATAAAATTGAAGTTTATGAGCCGCCTAAAATTTTAATCGATAAACGATTTTTTGATGCAAAAAAGCTAATTAATACCCTTTCTAATAATTCGACTAAGGTCACCAGTGGACACTTAACTAAAACCGTAGAATCTTTACTATCTAAACCAAGTAACACGCTCAGCTATAAAGAGTGGCTGCTAATATATGACTTTTTAATTGTAAGTAAAGCATTCCCATTAGCGCTGCAGTGTCGCCAAAAGAGCATACAAGCTTTACTTCAATTGAATCCTCGGGAACTAAACAATGAAATGTTATGCGAGTATTTGCTTGCCTTGTTTGATACAAATGAACTCGAACAATTAAAGACGCTTCTTGCCAAGAATAAAGTTAGGTTAAGTAAAGACGATAAATCCTACTTTACACTTTTACTTAACTTTGCTCATGGAAAAGCACAATACACCAAGTATAACTATGATCAAAAATGTTCAGTTAGTAATGATTTTACAAAGCTAATAAAAAACAAGGAGGTAGCAATTATAGGTCCATGCTTGAACAACCTAGAGCAAGGTAAAGAAATAGATAGCCATGACATTGTTATTAGGTTCCTTCCCTCTCTATCAGGTGGATTAGATGTCTCAATGGCTGGATCTAAAACCGATATTGTTTATGTTTCTGCACACAAGTTGCAAACTATGAAATCTGAAAATAGTACTCTGCTTAAATTGCCCAATGTTATCTATGTACTTGAACCTACATTTAACGGGGAAAAACTCAACTTAACCAATAATCAAAGACTAATTACTTACGCAGGTAAAATGAAGTTATTTCATAGTTTCGGTAATTTCATTTTGAGAATATTGATTGATATTGTTCAAGCTTCACCCAAAAAAATTACGGCTTTTAATTTTGATTTATTTACATCACCTACACCTTACGTGCCTAGCTATCTAACTTTTTTAGATAGCGATAAAAATGCAAATATAGGTGAAAACTTACTAGTCAATCAAGCTGTATTTCACGACTTTGCGTCTCAACACAATTTTTTAAAAATATTGAAAAAGTCAGGCTCATTACATTGCGACAAAATTTTGTCACAGTTATTAGAATTGAGCTCTGAGGACTACTATTCACGGTTGCAAACTGCATTCAATAAGAATGGGTTTTAAGGGGCTAATATGAGTAATAATAATCTATCTGCGGACTTTGATGTAGATACACCCATAGATCACAATTACCATGTTGATACCAACGCGAAAATTGAACGTTGGGAATCAACGTTACCAAAAGAGTATTGGGATTATCGGCAAGAATGGGAAAGCCACCCACAGAACCGTATTGTCCAACAGTTTCCCATTCACCTTGATATCGAAGCAACCAGCTCATGCAACTTAAAATGTACTATGTGTCCACGCACAGAAATGGAAGCCAATGGGACGTTTTGGAAAGTAGAGAATTTTGATTTTGAGCTTTATAAAAAGTTAATTGATGAAGGTGTTGCTAATGGTCTACGGTCAGTTAAGTATAACTACCTCGGTGAGCCATTATTAAACCCAAAGCTATTTAAGATGATTGAGTATGCGAAAGAAAAGGGGGTTATTGATGTAATGTTTAATACCAATGCCACCTATCTATCAGAGAAAAACGCAGAAAAGCTTCTTAATTCAGGTATTGATAAACTATTCTTCTCTTTTGATTCGCCAACCAAAGCACAATATGAAAAAATTAGGGAAGGCGCTGAATTTGAGGAAGTACTTGGTAATATTAAGCGTTTTATTCGAATGCGTGATGAACGAGGTTCAATCAAGCCCTTTACTCGTGTTTCTATGGTGCTAATGAAAGAAAACCAAGACGAATGGCCCAAATTCAAAATGTTATTTGAGCCGATTGTCGATGCCGTTGCTTATGTGGATTACTTAGATCACGGTGACCAAAATAACGACGAAATGACCCTGATCGACCTTACCGCTAGAGACAATAGATTCTGCTGCCCACAATTATGGCAACGCATGTTTGTTCACCCAGATGGAGTAGCCACGGTATGTTGTATTGATAGTAAAAGAGAACTGGTTGTCGGCAATGTCCATGAACAAACCATCTCCGAAATTTGGCAAGGTGACAAATACACTAATCTAAGAAAATTACATGCTGAAGGACGGTCTCACGAAATACCGGCATGTGCACGTTGTCCACTCGCTAAATATTGAGGCTTTTAAGTGTCAAAACCAAATATTCAATGGCATAAATGTCTATTACTTACCAAACACTCAATTAGGGATGCCGTTAGGACGATCGATGAGAGTGGCTTGCAAATTGCGCTCGTTGTAGATAGCAAGAATACTTTACTTGGTACCGTCACCGATGGAGATATTAGGAGAGCTTTGCTTAAAGAGCTGCCGTTAGATGCACCAATAAATCGAATAATGCATACAACGCCTCTAGTTGTAACGCCCCACATCAGTCGAAGTCAAGTAGTGCACCTGATGAAGGTAAACAAAGTGCACAAAGTGCCCATTGTAAATGATGAGCATCAAGTAATAGGCTTGCACATATGGGAAGACATTGAGCTATGTGACTCCCCTATTAAGGTCCCTTTTGTCATAATGGCTGGTGGTTTAGGGAGCAGGTTAAGACCTTATACAAATACATGCCCAAAACCTATGTTGAAAGTTGCTGGTAAACCAATGCTAGAGCATATTATTGAGCGAGCAAAGGAAGAAGGGTTTTCAACTTTTATTATTTCGATTAATTATTTAGGTGAGAAAATAAAGCAATATTTTGGCAAAGGCAAACGCTGGAATATTAACATCCAATACTTAGAGGAAAAGGAGCCTTTAGGTACTGCCGGTGCGCTGGCCCAACTGAAATCTAGCCCTCATAAACAGTTTGTTGTCACTAATGGAGATGTGATGTCTGACCTTCGGTTTAGTGATTTCCTCAACTTTCACATTGAAAATGGTGCAATTGCTACAATGGCAGTCAGAGCACACGAATGGCAGAACCCATTCGGTGTTGTCGAAAATGATGGAATTAACATTTTAGGCTTTAAAGAAAAACCGATCATAAAATCACAAATTAATGCAGGCGTTTACGTATTAAATAAAGACGCAATCAATCATCTTTCTGACAATAAAGCGAGTGATATGCCTCAGTTGTTCACATCTTTGATGAAAAACAATATGAAAACTATTGTGTTTCCTATGCATGAAACGTGGGCTGATATCGGCAAACCAGAAGATTTACATAAAATAAATAAAAGCAGCAAAATAACTAAACTATGATTGTTTTATATGGAATAAATAAAGTAACAGAAACTCTTCTACAAACTATTAACGAAGAAGTAATACTTGCATCAACACACGGAAAAGAGGTATTTCCTGGTTATAGTGTCCTTAATCTACAAGCTCTATCAGAAATTGATGAAGGCCGTATAGATAAAATTATCATTTGCTCAATGTATGTAGAAGAAATATCTAACAGCTTATTATTAAAAGGTTTTTCTAACGACAAGATCAGCTTTTTCAATTGTGTAAGCTGCCTTATTGAGCCGCTTGCTCCTCGTCAACCACCTTTAAATTCAAATAAGATTTTTTACACTACCTTTGATCTTGCGAAGTCATTGCCATCATTTGATGCTGTTAATTTCTTTTGCTCTATAGAGTTACAAAGAAAAAAACGAGGCGCAGAACATATCCACCTTTTGATCTTGCCCCCAATTTCTGACTCGCGACACTTTCAAACTAATATTCATCATGACGCTGACGATACAGTCTGGCGAACTCATCAAATCATTTTGCATTTAGCTCGTTGTTTACCCAGTATAACTGGGGTTTCAGTGCTAACTTATCGTGAGCAACTACTGCACTACCCTTTAAATAGCTCAAACAGTGATTGTTATACCTATGATTTAGAAAACCCAAAGAATATGGTTACATTTAACGATATCCGAGAGGATATAGCATCTGGTCTTACATCTAAGATCTTTAAAGCTCCTACACAAGCCACCGCTATTGCTAAGCAATTTATAGCCACTTTTAGCCAAGAAAAGCCTTTGGTCGTTATTAATTTAAGAGAATATACACAACAGCCTTTTAGAAACTCAGACTTAATGTCGTTAGGCATGTTTGTTACTTGGCTTGAAGAGCGAGGATATTATCCAGCACTAATGCGAGATACTTATAACCTTTATGGGGAGCTCCCAGAGCCCCTCCGCAATGTAACGTGCATTCCCGTCGCATCTTTAGATTTAACTGTTAGAATTGCGTTTTATCAGCAAGCTTTTTTGACAATGTCTGTAAATACTGGCCCTAGTAATGCTTTTTATTTTGTAAAAGACTGTAACTCCATTGAATTTAGATGGAACGATGAACAGTTTTTTTCAATATCCAAAAGTACCATGGAGGCAACTGGTTTTCCCTATAAACAGCAGCCCTATTTTAAAAGTACAGACTATAACAAAGTGTTTTGGGGGAAAGACTCATATATAAACCTCAAAGCAGCCTTTCAAAAATTTGAAAGCTGTCACACTCACATGTAATCACTCGAGGCAGAAGTCACAGTATGACTATTAACATTAAACACCGACGCACCTGTCGATTATGTAATGCAGAAGATATATCGCTTGCGGTAAGTATGCACCCAATCCCTCCACAAGAACTTTATCTCGCAACAAAAGAGCAAGCACAAGCTATTCCGAGATTTCCTGTGGATGTATATTTCTGTAACAATTGCAGCCATGTTCAACAGCTCGATATTTTAGATTCAGATACTTTATGGCAAGAGTACACCTATTTATCAGGTCAAGCTAAAGGCATGAAGCAACACTTTGAATCATTCACAAAAACCGCAATTAAAAAACATGCGCTAGGTAGTTCTGGTTTAGTTGTTGATATCGGGAGCAATGATGGTTCTTTATTAGTCAACTTCCAAAAAGTGGGGTTTTCTGTACAAGGCGTTGACCCTGCATCACAAGTGGCTAAATTTGCACAAGCACAAGGTATTCCAACAATTGTCTCAGGCTTTGATCCTGAAGTAGCGTCTGAAATTATTACCGAGCACGGAAAAGCGAAAGTAATCACAGCGTTTAATGCATACGCACATGCTGATGATCTACATGCAATGACACGAGGTATTAAGGCACTATTAGACGACGATGGCGTCTTTTTTTTCGAAGTGCAGTATTTACTGGATGTTATAGATAAGGTGTTAATTGGCTCAATCTTTCATGAGCATATGAGTCACCACTCCCTCATTCCATTACAAAGGTTTCTTGCTCAACACCAATTAGAAATCATTGATGTTGAACACGTCTCTATTCAACATGGTTCTTTAATTGGTGCAGTACAACACATGGGTGGAAAGCGTCATATTTCCCCAAGTGTTGACGAGCAAATATCAATTGAAATAACCCAAAAATTAAACCATTTTAGTAAAATCTCTCAGTTAAAAGCTGCTATTTCAAACCTTAAAGCGGATGCTCAGGCATTAACAATGCAACTAATTAACGACAACTGCACTATTGCCGCTTTCGGTGCTGCACGCTCAGGACAAACTTTAATCTCGCAACTAGGTATCGAAGGTGTCATTCAATATATCCTCGATGATCACCCTCTAAAAGTAGGAAAGTACCCCGCTGGTGATGGTATTCCAATAGTACCTACTTCCACATTGCTAGAAAAAATGCCTGATTACATAATAATCTTAGCTTGGGTACACTGTGAGCGAATTATTCGTGACAACCAAGCTTACTTAGACAAAGGCGGTAAGTTTATTGTACTGACCCCCAAAGTGACAATAAGAGAAGCCTAATTATGGGAAAAAGCAAAGTTTTAGTTGTCGGTGGTGATAGCTTTTTAGGTAAACAGCTTGGCGTAGAACTCGATAGTATGCATGTAGAGAGCTATCTATCGACCAGAAGAAAGTCTTCAGTCTCACAATACAGGCCTTTTTTAGATTTACTTCAACCAAAGTTGTCTAACGCATACGACCACGTTGTTTTACTAGCTGGCATTTGGAATTATCACGCATGTGCTACTGATCCTGACGCATATACCATCAACGTCATAAATATGATTGAAATCGCACAAGCATGCTGGAATAAAGGAGCATTTGTTACATTTATATCTACTAACACCGTGTTTGGTGGTGATAAACCGTGGTGTAACGAAGACGCCCCTTTAGCTCCTTCATTTCCATATGCCCAACACAAAGTAGATGCGGAGTTAGGCTTACAAAAAAAAGCAAAGCTTCTCGGTTTCGAATCTAAACTAAATATTATACGCCTGACAAAAATATTAGATTCGAGTGTCTCACCCCTCCCATCATGGTTACCGGAACTGGCTAACAATAACAAAATCACCCCCTTTTCAGACCTTGTTTTTGCGCCGATAACACGTGAATTCGCTTCCCAATCTATTGCAAAAATTGCTTTATCAGGCATTGCAGGCACCTTTCATCTTTCTGGTGAAAAGAATGTTAAATATGATGAGTTTGCGAAAAATATTGCGATAACAATGGGACATTCACAAAAGCTAATCGAGGCGACCACTTCGACTAAAGCTGGTATAAAAATACCATTTTTACCACTGTATAGTGGCTTGGGAATGCGTAATACAAATGAAGTATTTAAAATAGCCCCTCAACCTTTGCAACAAGTTGTTTCAACTATAGTCGCACAATACCATGCAAAGAACAGTTACACATGTAAAGTGTGTCATCAAAAGAATGTCAGACTCATACTTAACTTTGGGCCTCAGCCTATTTGCAATAACTTTCAAACGTCACCAAATACGGCTCCTAGCTATAAACTTACTTTTGGGCAATGTACACATTGCAGCACAGCCCAGCTGGTAAATAGCCCCTCAATTGAAGACTTGAGGCCACGCCTAAACTGGCTAGCTTATAATGAGCCCGAAACACACCTTGATGAAGTCGTTAAACAGAGCGCACACATTATCGGCTTCGAAAACTTAAAGAAAGTACTTGGAGCGACTTATAAAGATGCCTCAATGCTGTCTAGGTATACGGACATGCTTGAATGTTCACAAGCAACTATACAGCCGCAGTCAATACCTGAGTCACACGGACTAGAAACAATCCAACAAGCGATTTGTGATAGAAACGTAATTGGAATTAAAAGTGACTTAGTTATTGCTAGGCACTTAATTGAACATTCTGATAAACCAGTTAAGTTATTAAAAGAATTAAGCAGCTTCATAGATGATACAGGTTATATCCTTATTGAATTGCCTGCTAGCGAACATATCTTTGAGCATAATAATCACCCATTTATTTGGGAAGAACACTTTTTGTATTTTACAGAGTCATCTGTAGATTCATTGATCGAACAAAGCGGCCTAGTAAAAGTTCATCATTGGCGCTTTAAATACGACTATGAAGACTCGCTTGTTCTTCTTGTTAAAAAGGCGCAAAAAAATATACCACACTCTGTCAAACATGTTTGCTTAAAACCCGTGCAATCTTTTGCCAAAACCTTTCTTGAAACGCAATGTGCTTGGCAAACGCAGTTAAAAAAGCTAAAGCAAGAATATGGGGGGATAGCCGTATTTGGTGCTGGTCATATGTGCATTCGATTTATAAATTTTTACCAATTGTCGGATTATATTGACTATGTTATTGACGATAACCCTAATAAAATTGGCATGTATCTCCCAGGTAGCGATATAATTATCAGTGCAAGTGTCAATATTAACGTAGAACAAGCCCCCGTATGTATTTCAACATTAAGCCCTGAAAGTGAGGCGAGGGTCGTTGCAAAGAATACTTATTTGTCATCGGGTGTACTATTGATAAGGGCATTTAAAGAACATGACTAAACAAAATCACAAATATTCAATGCCTAAATATTTGCGTGAGGAATCATACGAAGTCTACCGTTTTACTGGAAAATACCCAGTCATAAGAATAGACGACTTATTATTTTTAAAAGAACGAGCTAATAATTCAGAAAGAAAACGAGCACGCATTTGTCTACATGAAAGTAATCACTGTGCTTTACAAGAGATGGTTATTGCTCTTTGTAAAGGAACGTATGTACCACCACATAAACATGAGCATAAAGTGGAGTCGTTTACTGTACTTGAAGGCAAAGCACGACTCATCATTTTTGATATTAGTGGAACTATCATTTCACAACTTGAACTAAGTCCCAATGCATGTAAATTCTGTCGTATTCCAAAAAATCAATTTCATACACTTGTTATAATAAGTGATATTTTCGTCGTACTGGAAACAACACAGGGACCATTCAGTAATGATGGAACTGAAAATGCCGAGTTCGCTCCTACTGACATAAGCCTCGGTTTGAAGTATTTGAACAATATTATACTGAACTAATTTAAAGTGAAAAAAATGAAACGCCTCATACTTGTCTCAGGAAACTTTGATGTTTTACACCCTGGTCATATTCGATTACTAAAATTCGCACGAGAGTGTGGTGATCATCTCGTTGTAGCTGTAACCAGCGATGAGCAAATGGAAGTTAAAAGCAGAGTTAAACAGCAGCATAGGCTTGAAGTAGTTAATTCACTCGAATGTGTAGATGAAGCTTTCATCAGCACTACATCTCCGGAACAAAATATTCTTAGACTAAAGCCTTATGCCGTAGTAAAGGGCAAGGAACATGAAACTCAACTCAATCAAGAACAAAGTGTACTTGACAGTTATGGCGGAAAACTAATTTTTGGCTCTGGCGAATTTGAGACGAACTCTGAGCAATATTCGAGACATTCACATTCACTATACGAACACTACGACTTTACCCAGGCACAACGATACGCACAAAGACATAACATAACCCAAACAGCTCTGCATGATATCTTAGATCATATTCAAACATTACGTGTTGCCGTCATAGGTGAAGTAATAGTCGATGAATATGTTCATGGAACAGCTGTTGGCATATCTCAAGAAGATCCCACCATTGTAATGACGCCAGAGAAAAATGAATTATTCTTAGGTGGTGCAGCTATCACCGCAGGGCATATCAAATCACTTGGAGCTGATGAAGTTACACTTATTTCTGTACTAGGTGACGATGACATACAGAATTATGTAAAAAATAATATTGATAAGTATCAACTGAAATACCACCTTTTAAGCGATGTAAGCAGGCCTACGCCATTAAAAACGCGATACCGTGCGGGTTCTAAAACTCTACTAAGAGTCAATAAGTTAAGACAGCATAAAATATCAAAACAATTACAAGATGAGATATACAAATATATTGAGAACCTCGTCAATAATATTGATCTACTCGTCTATTCAGACTTTAATTATGGTATTTTGCCGCAAGATTTAGTCAATAAAATTTCGACTCTATGCGCAAAATATAAAGTAACAATGGTTGCTGACAGCCAAACATCCTCACAAGTAGGAGATATATCTAGATATAAGAATGCAAAATTACTTACACCTACAGAAAAAGAAGTGCGTGTTGCTTTGAACAACTCTGATGATGGTCTAGTAGTACTTGCAAATAAGCTATGTGAGCGCGCAAACCCAGAAAACCTCGTGGTGACTTTAGCTGGAGAAGGTGTATTTATTCATATTCCAGATAACAAAAACAATACATGGGAAAATGATACGCTACCAGCTTTTAATAAGAATGCCATAGACCCAGCAGGTGCCGGCGACTGCTTTCTTGCAACGAGTAGTTTAGCGCTTTGTGTAGGAGCAACACCGTGGCATGCTTTCTACTTAGCCAACTTATCCTCCGCATGTCAGGTTTCCACTTTAGGTAATTCACCATTGAAAGCGCAAACTTTACGACATATTCTTGATAGATCAATGAGGCAACAATGAGAGCCGTTTTACTTGCTGCGGGGCTGGGCACAAGATTAAAGCCCCTAACTAACACTATACCAAAATGTTTAGTTCCGATTGGTGGACGACCTCTACTTGATTACTGGATAGAAAAGCTTATTAAATTAGGAATATCTAAAATTTTAATCAACACCCACTATAAATCAGAACTCGTTGAAGCATTTGTGCATTCACATAAATACCGAGAACAAATTTACCTTTCGCATGAAACTGAACTACTTGATACAGGTAGCACTTTAATTAAAAATAGAGAGTTTTGGGATAGTTCGGATGTTTTAATCGCTCATGCCGATAACTTTACCACCAGTGATCTCAGTGGGCTAATCTCAGCGCACAGCTTCCGAGCAAGCCATATTGATGTAACAATGTTATTGTTTTACTCTGACACACCACAATCTTGTGGCATTGTCGAACTAGATGAACTGAACATAATAACAGGGTATTTCGAAAAAGTAGCTCAACCACCAACTAATTTAGCAAATGGAGCTGTCTTTTTATTTTCCCCAAAAGTATTCCAACGTTTTTTTCAGCCAATGCTACGTGAGAAGCGGCTCAGTCTATGCGCAGATATAGTGCCCACTATGATTGGCTCTATGCAAGGTTGGCTTGTTGATGGCCCTTATATGGATATTGGTACACCGAATTCTTACCAGCGGGCAAACGACATTACTTACCGGTAAAGTCAAAAATAACATTAACGGCCTTCGGGTCTCTAGCAGTGAAACCTAGTTTTTTCATCGTGTTGAGCATGTTTAAGTGATCATCCTCAAATTTACTCACTTCAATTAAACATGAGCGACATTTTCCAGAAGCTAGCAATTTCATTGCACCTTGTAATATTGCTGGTTCAACACCATCTACGTCTATTTTCAAAAAGCTAGGGGGAGAAAAATGCTGATTATAAACAAGATCATCAATAGTCGTAACTGCAATTCCTTGTCTAAAAGCAGGCTCAAATTCTTTTCTTCCATCGGGGTCATTAGAGTCGTAAATATTAATTGGTTTATCAACTGCATTCATAGAAGCTCCTGGAGTCTCCCAATTAAGATATAAAGACGTAAACCCGATATGTTCTGCTATCGCTAAATTGTAAGCGGTAATTTTACAACCCAATTTATTCAAGGATATATTTTTATTCAATAAATAATAATTACCTGATTCAGGTTCAAAGCTAATGCATTTAGCGCCAGTTAGTTTTGCTGCTAAAAGTGTATAAGTACCAACATTGGCACCAACGTCCCACAATATGTCGTCTTCTTTCAGCTCTTTTATCCATTGGATTGTTTGTGGCTCTGCTGACAAGCAATATTCAGCTCTCCCCCATGCATGGTGAGTTGGGATAGCAAACTGCACTTTGCTATCTTCTACTGCTACTTCATAGATCGGTAACGAACGTTCATATATTAGAATTTCATCCATTTCATATTTATCATTAATCTTCACCATTTAAAAGGCCAACCTATTAACTTAGTTTACACACGGTTAAACTTTAGTCGAGAATATATGAATTAGGAAGTTTTTCTCAATATCAAAATCTATTTACTCGCCAAACCAAGTTTTGGTCTACCTTTTGCTTGTACTACCGTATCATGTAAATGTACCTAAGTTACGGAGTAAATATAACAATGATTAATAATTTTGACGAGTTATCTGATTTAGCAAACAACTCACCAAAAAAATTCGCTCAGCTATTAATTTCCCAGTACATGTCCGAGAAAAACTCTATTTTTGAATTGTTTGGAGCAGAAATAAAATCACTACTCCAATCGAATCAAAAACTATTTTGGCACTTATGGACAGAAAGTGAACAAGCGCAACTTGACCTATTACCGCCTCCTAATGATAAACATCAATCATTGCTGAATACTTTAGAGCAGGATGGTATTTGTATTATCAATGATTTTTTCGATAAAAATACTATTCTATTATTGCAAAATGAATGGGAAAATAGCTTCAAGCAGATGCCTAAACAAGATGAGAAGGCTATCCAAAAAGCACTGAGAAACCGATTTACTTTTGATTTAATTGATGGTATCCGATACGTACAAAGCTCTCCATTTGATAACAAGCAACGAATATTATTTCAAGATCATGGAAAAACACCTTCTGCATTCTCTAAGTTTGTTCTCAACAACACGACATTCTCAGAGGTTGCTCAACGCCATTTTAAGCTTAATACGCTTCCCACCCCTAGCTTTGTTATGGCAGAATATCTCCAGAATGTGAAAATGCCTAGACAAGATTTATTTTGGCACATTGACAACCTGAGTGACCAATTTAAAGTTATGGTTGTACTCGAAGACATGAGTGAAAATGATGGTCCATTTACATTTATTAAAGGTACTCATAAAGTTAAATATGAATATCAAGAGCGTTATCATAAAATGTATGCGATGAATGGCCTCTCCACTCAAGAGCATAATCATTTTGAACCGGGTTTTACCAGCAGTGAAAGTGCTGAAAAAGCAATACTGAATGCTGGAGATATTGTATTGTTTGATTGTAAAATTCACCATAGTGCAAGTTTTGTCAAACAAATGGGGAGCCGAAAGAATTTAGTCCTTTATTTCAACGAAATCCCTACCATAAGAAATAATATTCTCCAAAAGTTTGACCACTTCTTGAATTTCGGACTTAGATAAAATGAATAAAAAAACGAAGGTGCTTATATTAACTGACTCTTTGGGGTTACCTCGATGCGCTCCTGAAGAAACAGAAGATAATGATGTGTGGGTTTATAAGTTAACTGACGCATTGTCATCAAGCTACTCTTTTAGAATGTTGCGTCAACGAAGCTTAGACTCTAGCCGTTTGATCGAAAATATCGATTCATCACTTAAAGCTTATAAAGACGTCGATTTTGTAATCTTGCAAGTCGGGATTGTTGATTGTTACCCTAGAACTATTAGCAAAGAGAATTTGCGTTGGATAAACAAAACACCGAAATGGGTTCAAAATTTTATCTACAAAAAAGTAAAATCAAATGCAAATTATTATATTGAGCGTCATGATAATAGATTCGTGAAGCCTGATGAGTACTTGCGTAACATTGAAAAACTAAAAAGCACCTTTCCCGACAGTAAGTTTTTAGTGATCCCAATTGGGCCTGCCTGTGAGAGTTATGCCAAAAGCAACTCTAAAATTAAGTCCTCTATTGAAGAATACAACCTTATATTAGAGAAGTCATTCCAGACTGGATATTTAAGCAACATATTTGAGGATGTAGAGCTAACAGACATGTACATCTCAGATGGCCACCACCTAAGTGAACAAGGCCATAATCGCGTATTCAATTCCCTACATCAGCATTTTAAAAACCTTAATCAAGTTTAGCAAAACTAACCTTCCCTCAATACCCAGCTATTTTCATATATTGAGGGAGCATTTCTACATATGCACTAACATTGACCATATCAGCCTGTTTACTCCCTAAAAAACTCTCAGTTTGTTTATACAAACCAGGCTTAAAATCTATATCTAAACTAGATTCAAGTTCAAATTTAGACATTGAAACGGAACCCTTATTTTGTATGGTAAGCTCTTCAAATGGAGACAAATAAATTTTTCTTTTACGCGTTTGTATTTCAATAGCCCAACGACCTGCCGATTGCCAGTCAGCATGATAGCTAAATAAAACGCCTGTTTGTGTCACACCTGAACCACTGAACAAAGCTGGTTTGTGCCAACTTAATTCACCCGAGTGATAGCATGACATTTCAGCTGGTGCTCCAGAGAAACTAAACGCTAAATCAACAACATGGAGTGAATTACATAAAAACCAGTTCTCCAATTCTTTTTTTGGCTTACTTAATTTTTCAATTACATGAGACCACTCAGTAAACTCAAATTGAACGGCTCTTACTCCGCCATCCTCTTTTATTAACTGATGTGCTTTTTCAACTGATGCATAGAATCTTCGATTTAATCCTATATAAACATTAGCATTAACCTCAATCGAGGCTCGATATAGCTGCTTTGCTTCGCACAATGATAAAACAGCTGGTTTTTCAACCAATATTGATTTAAAGCCAATATCGAGTAACTGCATGGTAATATTAAAACTTGATAATGTACTTACACACACTATCGCGCTGTCGCACCGAATATCAGCACCTTTAACCACTTCATCAATTGGAGCTCTATGTACAACAATTCCTGTTTTGCTCTCAAACTCCTTTGCTGACAGCTCTCCTCGTCCAATAACGTTAAAAACTTCATTTTGCGCTTTAAGTACTTTTGCATACTCAATGGCCATATTGCCAGCACCAATTAACCAAATCATATCTACCCCCTAAGTGATTTGATACTCACGACTACGTGAGGTATCCCCATGTAACTGGAAATGTTTCTCTAGCGTATCTAAAAGTGCTAAATGGGTATCAGCAGACTCTTCAAATGGTGTTAGTGTCATTGGTTCCTCCCGAATACTCTGTTCAACAAACTGATAACTTAAATTACTTTGATAAACCGTTTCAAAAGGGCGAATTTCTTGTATATCACCATTAAATTCGATGGTACCTGCAAGTTCATCAATGAGCACTTCCTGATGCTCTGAAGTCAGCTTCACCTGCAATGACATTTTTTCACTATGCCCGCACAATATTGAAAGCTCTTTTGATGAACTCGTTATTCGGCCAAATACCTCTTTGTAACCACCCCGTTTGCTTTCAAATATATAAGGCTCTAACCCTTTGCCTTCTAAAACTAAAGGCTGTTGCTCTTCGGTTAAGTAACGGTATATGTCTAGAAAATGTACCGCGTTGCAAGCAAGTCCCCACTCATTTCCCTCGACCGAAAATTGCCAATTTGAGTGTTTTTTCAGTTCTTTTTTCAATGCCTGATAGTTTGGGTTCATCCTACGAGGACAATTGACATACGCCTTAACTGAATGCTGCTTAAGTAAGTTTTTTGCTTGTTGATATTCATTCTTAAAAGAAAATAAAAACTTCTCAAGTATTAAGCTGGTCACATGATTGCTATTTAATAATTCACGCATTACATGAAGCCTGACGTGTGAGGTTGTCGCGACAATTGCAACGCTATAATCTTGTCCTTCTGGTAGCACTGTTTTATAGTGCACTTGCGTCTGAGCATTGCCAAGCGTTACTTCACCCGCTAACTTGCTCGCATTCGTTAATGACTCTTTGTCAATATCGACCACATCAATACTCAAAGGTAAACTGCTTTTTAAGACCCCTTGTAAATGACGCGCGCCTATTCCCCCACACCCAACAATTAATATTTTATAACTCAACGTGTTTCTTCCATCAGTAACTGTGCAAATTTAAAATCTAACTCAGAATCAATATCTACCGATTCTTGTTGAGACATAATGTAGGCTTGTAAGTTTTTTTTCAGAAAAAAACTCTTCTGTTCTCGTATAGCATCCACTTTAGCTATGTAAATAGCACCATTGAGTCGAAAATAAGGAGGTAAATCTTGGCTCCTAGCATTGACAAAGTCCATGTTTAGAAAATGAGACATATCGTTATCTCGACCAAGCTGCCCTGACCAAATTGGCGAATGTTCAACTTCACAGACAGAAATAATACCGTCACTACCACGGTCAAGCAGCTGAACAAAAGCCTCATCGATATGTTTAGACGTTCTCAACGGTGAAGTCGGTTGTAGCAATATAACGTAGTCGAATTGCGCTCCTTGAGATTCGAAATAATCAAGCGAATGAAGAACAACATCTATTGATTTAGCGGTATCTGACGCTAAATAAGCAGGCCTCAAAAATGGCACTTGGGCGCCCATAGATTGGCCTAAGCTGCGCATATCCTCGCAATCTGTACTCAAAACACAGGTTGTTACCGTACTGCTTTCAACCCCAGCTTTTAGAGTCCAGTGTAATAATGGCTTCGATAGTAGCAGTTTAAGGTTCTTATTTCGAAGTCGCTTACTTCCTTTTCTTGCTGTCACTACCGCAAGTACTTTACTCACAGGTTTCATTTTCCAACCTTGAAACGCGTTCCAATCCGGAAATCAGGCGTAAATTTTTCACCTATTTTCCCTTCTAATATTTCACTCATTTGCGTAACAAGTATCGAACTATCTGCTACTTTAACTACACACCCTTTTGTATTACGTGCAGTCACCTCACCAATTGTTGCAATATACTCAGGTGCACCCAAAATAAGCTCACTGCGCAAAACTGCATATTCTTTATCATTATGGAAACAACGAGCACCAGGGCCTGGCAACGTAATTGCTCTTATAAAGTTATGGACTCTCACAGCTGATTGATTGAATGTTAACTCTTCATCCCCGATAACACGTTGGCAAAAATAGGTGCCAATAGGATGTATATCTTGCTGCCGTATTCGTTTAACGGTATCTGTTGCCAATTTTTTTAACGCTGAATATAGTACATCTGCGCACGAATTAATGGCTTTAGACAACAAGGTACTATAATTGTCGACATCTGCTATTGGGAATTTATGTTGCTCGATGATATCGCCAGTATCAATGCCTTCGTCAATATAGTGCACGGTGATCCCAAATTCACTTTCTCCATTTATCAATACCCAATTCAAAGGATTTCGCCCTCGATAAAATGGCAATGCCCCAGCGTGACAGTTAATAAACCCTTTAGGCGCCATGGAAAGAATTGGTGTCTTTAATATTTGATTGAATGACATAGAAACCAAAAGGTCGACACTATATTGGTTAACGACATTAATAAACTGCTCTGAATTAACATTCTCAGCCAGTAAGAATGGTACACCTAATTTATTTGCCCACTCTTTCAACACGGGATCTTGAGTATCAAACCTAGGCACAATGAACACGATTTCAAAGCGACTATCACTTACTATTTTCTCTATCGCTTTGTGAGCCCAAGGACCATCTGCAAAATATCCAATTTTCACTATATCTCCTGCTCATCATCCAGATCTGTCACAACGGTGTTACCAATAAGAGACCAATACTCCATTGGTGAACGACCTGAACCAGAACGTTTCGCCGTAATCATATCTGGTTGCCACAGTTCGCCAGCCTTTATCGCTCGCGTCGTCACTAAGTTTTTCCTGACAATAGAGCGGTTTTCAACCTCAGACTCAGTAAACGTCTTAATCCCACTCCCTAACGCCCGCTCAACAGAGCGAATATTAGCCACCATATAGTTCAACTCTCTCGGCTCAAGAGACGCTTTATGATCCGGACCTGGTAGTGTCTTATCCAAAGTAAAATGCTTTTCAATAACGACACCTCCTCGCGCGACAGCAGCCAGTGCAACCGCGATACCCTCTGAGTGATCTGAATATCCCACTGGGATCCCAAATGCTGAAGCCATTGTATTCATGGCTTTTAGGTTAATATCTTCTAACTTTGCAGGATAATCTGACGTGCAGTGCAACAAAGTGACTTTTTGTTTTAAAGCTTGCTGCCCAGCTTCAGACGCATACGCACTTTGACACGCTGCAATTGAGCAGGCTTCTTCTGGTTTAGTAAAACCAAATGCAAGTACAGCAAGCGCTAACTCTATATCGGCTAATGTCGACATTCCAGTTGATAAAATAATATCTGCGCCTGTTTTTGCATGAGCCAATAAAAATGGACCATTGGTAATCTCGCCAGATGGGATTTTCAATTTAGACACGCCTAAATCGTTTACCAAAAAGCTCAGACTTTGTTCATCAAATGCAGTGGATAAAAACTGTATCCCTTTTTTATCGCAATACGAAATCAGCGGGCCATGGTGCTCATACGGCAGCTCGAGCCGCTTTAGCATAGCAAATTGAGATTCTCTAATCGCAGTATTAACCGTTTGATATTCACATTGTCGCGCTTCTTGGGTAACTAAATGTTCCGCTTTAAAAGTTTGAAACTTGACAATATCAGCACCGGCTTCCACTGCAGCATCGATTAACTTGTAAGCAAGAGCGAGATCGCCGTTATGATTCACTCCGGCTTCAGCTATTATTGTAACTTTCTGATTCATATTACCTCTTTTAGTATCATAAAGGCTTCGGCCATGCTGCACCCAGCTACAGCCCCTCGATAACGCGCTAATGCACGCATGTTTTCTTCACTACGGGGAAATGGAACCGGCAGGATCTCTCCTTTGTAAAGGTGCATAATGTCGATTTTTCGCTCTAAATAATCTGAAATATCTACAAATAAGTTTGGCTTAAACACGGGGTTCATAGGGTTAACCGAAAACTCAGTTTCAGACAGAGTTTCATAACAACATATTTTTTTGATAAATGGGTATCGGAACGACTTTGAACATGCCGCAATTGCGTTGAACACCACCTCATGGTCTGAATGAATATCCCCTGGATAGGGGACATAAAGCTGATCAGGTTTGAGCCTATTAATAACCCCTGATAAATCGCCAATTAAATCGCTTAACGTATTTGGTGACAAAGTTGTAGCCACATGCTCTAGCCACGAATAAGACGTCATGTTATAGGCATCAGCTACCTGCTTTACTTCATTTCTTCTAGTTCTAATACGATCTTTTGAGAAACCAACCTCTTCACTAATTTGTGTAACAATAATCCAATGAACTTCGTCACCAGCATTAAGATGTTTCAATATAGTCCCCCCACACCCTAATGTTTCATCATCTGGGTGAGGCGCAATGACTGCCACAATACTCATAGGTACTCTCCAACTGTGAATTGTGAGCCATCTATATTTTCCAACCAAAGACTCGATGTACCCGAACATTTAACATGTACCTGTGTGCGGGTTGTATTTAATATTTTCCCTGGTTCTAAATTTAATGCCACCATTTCGGTGTGGTGGGTCGCTCGCGTAACGGTATAGATTTCGCCACTCTTTAAAAATGTAGCGCCTGGATATGGCGAGGACAAAGCTCTAATTAAGTTGTAGATGTCTTTAGCCTGCATTCTCCAATCTATTGCACCATCAATTGCTGACCGCTTGCGCCAATAACTAGAACTGGCCGCTATTTGAGGTTGAGACTCGATTGAGTTATCACAATATCCAGTAACTATTTTTGATATTTGCCGAGGTATTGTCAACAGTACCTTATTATATAAATCTCGCGCATAATCCGTATCAGATATGTTAATAATTTCCTGATCAACCAACGCCCCACTGTCGACTTTTTCCTCCATTAAGAAAAAGCTCGATGCGGTCTCTGACAACCCCAAGGCCAAAGCCCAAATTAACGGGTGACGCCCTCGGTTGCTTGGTAGCTTTGCAGGGTGGAAACCAATGGCTGCTTTTTTAACTTGATGGAGTATTCTATTTGGTATTATGTGACTCCAGCCAATACAAAATAACATATCAATATGTTTATTCGACAGCGCTTTGTCATAATCGATATCATTTACAAAAAAGGTTGTTTCAATACCAAATTCTTGTGCCAGTTCAACCAAACTTGCGTAGT
The DNA here is from genome assembly GCF_018100885.1 of Pseudoalteromonas sp. MMG013. Taxonomy (NCBI): domain Bacteria; kingdom Pseudomonadati; phylum Pseudomonadota; class Gammaproteobacteria; order Alteromonadales; family Pseudoalteromonadaceae; genus Pseudoalteromonas; species Pseudoalteromonas sp. MMG013. Next base: position 189,347 of record NZ_JAGJEE010000007.1, read on the forward strand.
CTGAGTTAAATACTGATTGGGACTTGGTGATCAATGCAACCAATTCTATCTCACCTTCCACATGGTGACTAAGCAACTGTGTGAATGCCGCATGACTGGTTTCTACACACCCAATAAAAGCGACCTTCATGATTCATCACCAAAATCATTGAACCTTTTCAATAAGATATTTTCAAGTGACTGACTCATAATTTCATGCACTATTTTCTCAGAAGCGCCTCCTGCGCCATAGGGGCTAATAACCGACATGCAAACTTCCTTATGTTCCACGCTAACGGCTGTTTTCAATGCGCATTCTATTTGTTCTACTGAGCTACCACTTTGAATGACAGACTTCGCTGCTACTCGGCCTAACTGCCTAGCACCAATATTGACGGTTGCAACTTTGCAAGATGGCGCTTCCAATATGCCACTCGATGAATTACCAACAACCGCGTCACACACTTTCATAAGTGATAAATATTTCAACTGACCTAATGACTGTGTTAACAACACTCTGGTTGTTTGGCTTTTTGCAAACTCTTGTAGCTTATCTATCAGAACCCTGCCAAATGTATCCGCATTTGGATAGGTAATAACAAGCTGATAATGAGGAAAGGCACCAAAAGCTAATAGAAGGTTTTCTAATGCTTGAAGTGAGCTTTCCTTATCTAAAGTCAAAGGGTGGTAAGTAACTAAAAAGAACTGTTCTCCCAACTTAAAGTCGAGTTCCTTTTCTAACGATTTCTTTGAAAGCAATTTTAATTTTAATAAATTATCAATGCCAGGAGCACCGACATTAAAAACCCGATTCGGCTGCTCACCGAGTTGCTCCACCCGCTTTTTATAAACTTCGGTCGTAGTAAAGTGCAAATGAGACATTTTTGACAATGAATGACGAATAGCTTCATCAATAAGACCCTCAGTGGCCTCGCCTCCATGTATATGTGCAATTGGAATATTTGCGAGCATTGCAGCCTGTGCGACCGCTAAGGATTCATACCTATCACCCAATACCAACAGCATATCGGGGGTGTGTATCGCAAATTGCTCAGCAGCAGACATTATAGCTAAAGCCATTGATTTTGATACGCCTAAAGCCGTATCTGAAGAGACCAAGAACTCCAACTGCCCCGTTACACCAAAACCATCTTGCTTTATTTGCTCAATGGTATAGCCAAACTCTCTTGATAGGTGCATCCCCCCTACAAATAACTGTAAATCACACTGCGGGTGTGCTTTTAAGCCTTTTAGTGTCCAGTAAAGTAACCCATATTCAGCTCGGGTTCCGGTAAAAATAGCAACTTTTCTCACAGTATCACCGTTTCTTTTTTACGGAGCTAGGTAGGTTCACGATTCTCTCCGCTAAGTATTCCGTATTTTTTAATGCCAAATTGGGGGCGTCAGCGTACATATCCAACAAGTGCATCGGCCTCCATACAGGTCTGCCCATTATGTTATCTTTTTCAAGAGAGTCTAATAAACTATCTCGATGTAACTTACCCTCACAAATAACAGCATTTAACCAAAAATTCGACCTACACCCTGGTGGTTCATCAACAAAGCAATAGTGACTTTGCAAAAATAAGGAGCGGTACTCATCAGCTAGCAGCCGCTTCTCAATCAAAAAGCCCTCTAAGCGACTTAATTGCCCTCGACCCAACGACGCATTGATATTTGGCATTCTGTAGTTAAAACCTATTTGATCATGGATAAATTCTCTTTCATGTTTTACCTTCGCTGTTGACATGAGATGCCTGCTCTTGTCAGCTATCTGTATATCCTGTGTTAGCAAAGCTCCACCACCGCCCGTTGTAATGACCTTATTACCATTGAAGCTTAATGCCGATGCTTTGCCAAATGTACCTAGTGCTTGTCCATGATATTGACTGCCTAAACCTTCTGCAGCGTCTTCAACAATCGCCAAGTTCCATTTCTTACACACGTGTTGAATGCCATTCATATCACTTGGGTGCCCAAATGTGTGCATAGGGACCACTGCACTAATCTTTTTTTTCGTTTTTTTATGAATGCACGCTCCATCTTCACTAATAAAAGCATTTTCTAGTAGAAAATTTTCTAGAGAAGCTGGGCACATGCCAAGTGATTGTAACGAAACATCGACAAAAATAGGCGCGGCCCCAATATAGCTAATGGCATTACAAGTCGCGACAAACGTAAGTGACTGAGTAATAACAAACTGATCTTGCTCCACACCTGCAACCAATAATGCAATATGAAGTGCTGACGTTCCAGAATTAGTAGTGACAGCATAGTTCGACTGAGTAAAAGTACAGATCTCGTTTTCAAACTGAGTGACATTAGCTCCTACAGTCGATACATATGTACTATCGAGGCAATCCATAAGCATTTGGCTTTCAGTCGAGCTAAAGTTTGGTTCATGCAAAGGAATAAAGTCTTTCGTGTCAAAATAACACTGAATGAACTGACTTATCTTATTGAGCACAATGACTCCTACATTTTATTATCCAGAGAATTATGTTTTTCTATATGGGTAAAGTTCGGGAGTATAGGCGCAATAGTACTAGCAATCGCCAACTTTGACCAACCCCCCGAACGCTGTAGATGTCTAATTTCATTGACCATATCTATTATTTGGGCTTTATTTTCGACACTTTTAGTAGGCTTAATGATCCCTATCTCCTTAAAAGCGCCCAGTTCGATCTTATCTTCTCTAGCAAAAAACTCTTCCTCTGGTTTTTCACCACTAGTATCACTTTGAGAGAAATAACATGGCCATAAGCCTGAAGTGATCAATTTACTTGCTTCATTGCGAGCTTCATCCTCTGAACCACAGCTATGTGGGGTGAAACCATGCGCACGTATGACTGTTTCAGCAACGTCAACAAAACTTTGTAAAACTAATTCTGAATTATTTTTTGGAAAGAAAATATCTTTGTTATCACCAAGCAAGCAAGATATTAAGCACAATAAGCCTGCTTCTTCTTGTGTGATAAAATATCTTAATATATCTGTTGGTGCAGTAATAACCTGTCGTTTCTCAATTCTTCTTTGAAAGCTTTCTAATAATGAGCCATTCGAAAACGCCACATTTGCAAAGCGAGCAGTTGAAATATCGAGTTCTGAACTATAACCATATAGTACTTTTTCCATTAATAATTTAGAAGCCCCCATAAAATTAACTGGATTGGTGGCTTTATCTGTAGAAACTGAAAAATACTTCTTTACACCAGAAGAGGCTGCTTGTTGTAATGTTTTTTCTGTCGCTAAAACATTTGTCTCTAACATTCTCATCAGGGTAAATTGATCCCGTTCACTTCGAACATGTTTCAATGCTGACAGATTTAATACGTAATCATATTGTCCATTTTGAGTATAAAATGCATCATATGTACTCGAACAGATGTCGAGTGAAAATGTCTTGAATTCGCCAGAAATATACCCAAGTTCACAACGTAAATCCCTTACCAGTTCTGCTAAGCCATTTTCATTAATATCAACTGCGTGCAAACAGAGCGGGCTTCGTTTAAATATTTCTTTTGTAACCGCTTGACCTATTGACCCACCAGCGCCTATGACTAGAAAACGTGCATTAGAAACCAATACATTCAATGTGTCATTATGCTTTAAAATATCTTCGAGAAACAACTGACGGGATCTACCTATCATTTTTAAAACTTCAAGCATACCGATTTAACTCAACTTTAATTTATTTTTAAACCTGACTTGGATTTAAGTAGTCACAGAACTCACGGTAATTAGAACCAAAGTCTGCCTGGATACTATTAATATAGTTAATCCAAAGCATATTGAGTTGCTCATAACGTTGTAAGGTAAACTCATCATCCTCGTAACTGTATAACAGTGTAATAATCGGACAGTGAAAATATAATAACGACCCTTTTAGAATATGAAATAAATGGCTCGCAACCGTACCTCTTAATGAATAAACATATTGCTCTTGTCGTTTTAAATTAGAGGCAGCTTCAGCTCGGCTACTCACATTTTCTCGACAAATATCCATCAAGTGCTCACATACATCATTGAAAATACCAACCCCCACAAACTCATCGTCGATGCTGAGAGATAAAGGTTTATAAAAATCCTTTTTGATTGATTCAACCACTGTATCTATTTCAATGTCCGATTTAACCGGTAACAACTCTTCAGCATTAACCGCAACAGCTCCTTTGAGCTTTGCTCCATTACCGACATTGTAGAAAGTAACATCTGGATAAGTTGAAATTAAGCTTTCTATTTGTCGATGTGATAATTTATACAAATCGTTTGTATAAACAAATCCTCCCAGATTCCCCTCTAGGGTACTCTCTGTTACTCTGGGACTGTGATACCCAGGTTCATTGGGGGAGTTTCTATAAAAACTAAATTTGCTGTGATGCTTCCCTGATACACAATTACCATTATCTACTCCAAACAAGTAAATATGCTTAAATCCCATATGACTAAACAAACTACAGGCGGTATTAGAAACGAGTGGGTTACTGAACGAGGGTAGCGGTAATGTCGTGTGCTTGTTCTGGTAAGCCCACACTCTCAATAAATCAGTACCAGATTCATTTCCCTTTAACGCTAACCCTGACCATTTGTATAACTTTGTTGTATCAGGGTAAACCACATTCACACTAAGCAAATTAGTTTTCAAATATTCTTCTTTAGGCAGAACATCCTCAACAATTTTATAGTTTGATAAGGGTCTTTCAACCAACACATGAAAATCACTGTTAATACCGAGTTTAACTAACGATGCCAAAGCGGATCCTGCAGCAACAATAATCGCGCTACTTTGTTGTTGCTTTATAAAATCACTGGCTTCATCCAAAGAAGGGCCATTACCTATAATAAAAACAGGTATATCCTGGAATTCAAACGCTTTACTGTCACTTTCATGTAAAAAGCCAACTTGACTTTCTGCATGATGAATTGAATGTGCCAGTCCTGTTATTGCATCGTTATAAAACCCATGCCCAGTCTGGAATTTAAAGTAATCTTCAAACCAAATTTTAACAATGTCATTTAAGCTAGAGTTTGGAATATGTTGATAACAAAAGGAGCGCACAAGCGCTTGAGACCCTATGGATTCAGTAATCACCTCAAGATCAGCAATAAGCGTACTTTCAGATACGCCTAAATGGAAATACAAATTACCACCTTGCTCATCGATACGCTCAATAATACTTGCCCAATCTGTACAAAATAAGCTCGCAAAAAACACTTCAAAGTCAGGTTCAATCAAAAATGTATAATCAAACTGACATCGCTCCATCAGCATTGGCACATGGTAGCCAAGACCTAATCCAAAAATCATTGCGGTAGGAAATGTATCAGGTAAATATTTTAACTTAGGTTGCTTTGCGTCTTCATTTTCGCGCATTATTGCCCCTAAATCTACCATATAGCTTGTATGGATCCTGTCATCACTTTTCTTTTTTGGATAACTACCATAATCAGTTACTGTAAAGTATGCATTATTGACGTGCTCATTAACTTGATTTTGAGATTGCGCAATAGGATCATCGCCATACAAAGGAAGCGACATTCCTCTTGGCACAAAGTTTCCATGACCACTTTTTGTCACGTGCAAACAAAAGTCATCTCGCAGTTCAAATTCTTCAATTGCTTTACCAAGATCGGGATAATACTTATTTATACACGCAATATTATGTGCGAAGCGAGTATTCGCTTCTTCAGAAAAAACAGCTTCTCTTTTTTGATGCGCTATTGTATTTGTAATACTTTCATCGAGCTGGTTTATTTGATTTTGTAAAGGCTGGTTATGTTTATTTTTATTCATATGTAGGTCACAGGTTTCTGTAGACATCAAGCTTCTTTTTATTTCCGACATGCTTAACTAATTTCTTATAAATTAGTTGCTGCTCTGTCTCTACGCTGTCAATTAAATTTGAATAGCGAGTATAAATTTCAGTTAATTTGTCCATCTCAACTTGATTCAACGTATTCGTTGGGGCTTCGAAAATTGACCGTAACTTTTGTTCAATAAATTGACAGGTGTCTACAATATTCGTTATTTCTTCGAGCTCAGGGTTATTATTAACCACCTCACTGACTTCATCAATAAGGCTACCTATTTGCTGGATTCTATCCAGCATTGGCATCACTACCATTATCTCCAAGTGTTTTCTCTCGGATGGCGTATGGAATAGCATCCCAAGCTGATTTAATTTCTTTTAAAAGAGCCGATACTTCTTCTACAATCGAAGAATCATTTTTTAAACTCGCGTCTAATAATCGATCTATCATGTATGAATACAGTGAATACAAGTTTTCAGTAACCTCTCCACCCACCTCAAAGTCAAGACACCCTCTCAAAGCTTCAATGATCGCTGAAGCTTTTGAAATATGCTCTGCCTTTGCTTCTAAGTTTTTCCTATCAATAGCGACCTTTGCAAACACCATTTTCTCAATAGCACCAGACATCAACATTTGAATAATTTCATACCTATCAGCACCCGCAACACGAGTCTTTAAAGCTTCTTTTTGATAATTTTTTACTTTTGCATTATACATTATAACACCTTAATTATTTGACTTTGTAAAGCCTGGTAAATTGGCTAGTTGCGCACCCAAATAAGACTGAGTTTGCTTCATATTAGCAAGTAGAACATCTAACCCAGAGTACTTTTGTCTAAGCCCTTCTTCGAAAGATTGCATTCGAAACTCATGGTTAGAAACATCATCTTCAAGCTCGCTCAATTGCCCGTTTAACGAAGTCTCTCTTTGCTTAATCAGGCCTGATGAATCTATATAGTTGCCTAACAAAGTTTCTAAATCTTTCGCAACGCCATTATCACCTGCAAATGCCTTGCCAATATCATCAAAATTTTCGTCCATTGCGTCATCTAAGCTTCTTACTAATGATGACTTTTCTAAATATCCATCTTTTTTAACGCCCAAACCGATATCAAAAATCGAACCAAACGGTCCCGCATCTGTTAGCGTTTTACCCAGTGTATTTATAAGTTGATCACTCAGACTTCTCATTGACGAGTCACCATTAAGCGGTTTACCTATCCTTGTTTGAAAGCCAATATTCCCAATTAAGTTATTATAATTTGTTACCAATTCATCAATCAGTGTAGATACTGACCCTTTATCATAATCAATATTTAATTTTGCCGTCTCTGGAGAACCTGCATCATCATCACTTACTTTTAATGCCTTGATTGTCATATCCTGAACTGCATCTTTAAAAGTATTTGTGTCACTATTTACCGTTAAGCCATCCACCGTAATGATTGCGTCTTGCGCTACATCTTCTGTTGCGATCGTCATTCCGCCACTCGGGTTCGTTGACGCATCATATGTCTCAATAGCATCGAGTTCAGCTGTGTCGCTGGTAATAACTAAATCATTACCTGTACCACTCACACTAGAGGTAAGTACAAGCTTAGACCCTATAGCGGGATCACCTGTATTAACAATGTTAGCTGTAACGCCAAAATTATTGTCTGCAGAATTAATCGCATCTCTCAATTCTGCAAGTGTTGCACCTGCGCTAAGTGTTAAATCAAACGTATTGTCAGTTCCTGCACCAAAGGTTAATGTCCCTCCCGACGCGGTAACTACGTCATCGACAGACGAAAATGCATTATCCGCACTGACTGCTCGGCTACCTTGAGCTAATTGTGTTACTGCGATATCAAAGCTGCCCACTGAAATATCGGATGTGGGTGTTACGCTAATTAAATCACCGCTAGTCGGCTGCGTAATCGTTGCGGCCCTTTTACCAAAATTATCTGGGTCAGCTAACTTTTCAATCGTATCGTTCAATTGTGAGATCGCCGACTTAACTTCACCTATCGCAGATAGCTCTACTTTAAGTGACTCTTCTTTTTTTGCAAATGCCGCAACTTTCGGACCACTTTCAGCGTTAACCGACGCTGTAATGATACTTTCTAAGTCTAAGCCTGAGCCGATACCGGCAGAAGTTATAAGTGGCATGTTGTATCTCCAAAATTCATTGTGCTCTATGCGATACTGTCGAGTAAAACACCTTTGCTTGTTAATTTATCGGCCAGTTCATCCAAAGCCTTAGCAACTTCACGAAATTCTTCTGAAGGAATCTCTCGAATCACTTCATCATTTCCTTTATCAACCACCCGAATAAACGGTGGGTCGCCATTTTCATCAAACTCAAATGACAAGTTTGTCGTTACTGGAATAACCTTATCTAGCTTCTCTAAGTTCTTTTTTACATCATCAATCAAAAATTGACTATCCACTGGCGTATCTAGCGATTGTTCTTCTTTATCACTCGATGCCTTGCCAGTGTCTTCTACTTGACGCTTTATACCGTTAGGGAGTGGTTCAGCTGTTACACTTCCAGTCAAAACATTGGCGATAACATTTGAAGGGTCAATATCTTTCATAATAGATCTCCTTAAACACTACTTAATTATAGTATACGCCAAGTCCAGAAGCGTAGCATCTGAAATTGGCGTAATACAACAGATTAGCCCAATAACGATAAGGCTACCTGAGGTCGCTGATTGGCTTGACTTAAAATCGAGCTACTCGCCTGTTGTAGAATCTGCATTTTAGTCAAATTAGCAGTTTCTTGAGCAAAGTCAGTATCGCTAATACGAGATCGTGCAGCCGTAAGGTTTTCAGATACATTTGCTTGGTTACGTATTGTTGATTGGAAACGGTTTTGAATAGCACCTAACTCAGCACGCTTTTTATCTACCACAGCTATCATTGCATCCATACCAGCCAACACTGCTTGTGCGTTTGCCTGAGATGATACACTGATAGAACCTGCTTGGAATGTACCTGAGAATGTATAGCTGTTCGCAACACCTGATACAGCACTCACACCATCAGCTAGGGTTTGTAAAGATTTGCCGCCGATACCTTGAGCAATACCAGCAATGCCTGACAAGGTAAAACCACCATTGGCTGCGATATCATTGGCTGTACCATCTACATTTTTCATACTAAATGCAATAGTTTGTACTGCGTCAGCACCTACTTGGAAATTAGCATCATAAGTACCATCTAATAAGTTTTGACCACCGAAAGTAGTATCTTGCGCTACTCGGTTAACTTCTGACGATAATGACTGGATTTCTTCTTGGATAGCAAGCCTATCTTCATCGGTATTTGAACCATTTGAAGCTTGTTGCGCTAGTGTCCGGATACGCTGAAACATTTGTGTTGTTTCATCCAAAGCACCTTCTGCTGTTTGCGCCAAAGAAATACCATCGTTTGCATTTCGTATCCCTTGGTTCAAACCATTTATTTGACCAGTCAGACGGTTAGATACTTGCATACCTGCCGCGTCATCTCTAGCACTATTAATACGCATACCGGAAGATAACCGTTTAAACGATGTATCTAACGAGTCTGCTGAATTACTCAACTGTCTTTGTGCGTTCAAAGAACTCACATTCGTGTTTACATATAAAGCCATAATAGCCTCCGCTTCATCTTAGATAAGGTAATTAGCGGGATACCCCTACCCTGCTAAATACCGAATTAGAGTCCTAGATTTATAGTTCTCTAATTCTGCTATCGGCGAATGAAGTGAAAGCTTTAGCTAAATTTGTAAATATATTAAAATCTTATTTATTACCCTTGTAATAAGCTTAATGCAGCCTGTGGTCTTTGGTTAGCTTGACCCAATATTGTCTGGCTAGCCTGTTGTAATATTTGATTTTTTGTAAGCATAGCTGTTTCCAGCGCAAAATCTGCATCTTTAATCCGCGATTTTGCAGATGCTAAGTTTTCTGAGATATTTGCCTGGTTTCTAATCGTTGATTGGAATCGGTTTTGAACCGCACCTAACTCTGCTCGTTTTTTATCAACCACAGCTATCATTGCATCCATACCAGCAAAAACAGCCTGCGCATTGGCCTGTGAAGATACACTGATCGTGCCAGCCTGAAATGTCCCAGAAAAAGTATATGCGTTAGCAACGCCTGATATTGCACTCACACCACTGGCCAATGTTTGTAAGTTTGATCCACCCACTGCAGCAGCTATTCCTGCAATTCCAGACAATGTAAATCCATTGTTCGCCTGAAGACTATTTGCAGTTCCACCAACATCTTGCATACTAAAGCCAATCGTTTGAACCGCATCAGCACCTACTTGGAAGTTAGCAGCATAAGTTCCATCCAACAAATTCTGGCCACCAAATGTAGTATCACTTGCAACTCGATTTACTTCACTTGCAAGTTGTTGGATCTCTTCTTGAATTGCCAATCTATCTTCATCTGTGTTCGAACCATTGGCGGCTTGTTGCGACAGTGTACGAATACGCTGGAACATAGAGGTCATTTCATCCATTGCACCCTCAGCGGTTTGTGCTAATGAAATGCCATCGTTGGCATTACGATTGCCTTGCCCTAAGCCTAGAATTTGCGACTGAAGACGGTCAGTAATTTGCAGACCCGCGGCATCATCAGCGGCACTGTTAATACGTAAACCTGATGATAAACGTTTAAATGATGTATCTAATTCATTACCTGAATTGGTTAATTGACGCTGAGCATTTAATGCACTGACGTTGGTATTTACAAATAAAGCCATAACTCATTCTCTCTATTTCAAGTCAAAGCTGAATTACCTCAGCTTTAATTTACTAAATACAAGATGGCAATTTTTATCGTCAAAGCTATTTGCCGAAGGGGCAAAAAACTGCCATTTGCATGGTATTTAACTTACTTAGAATGATTAATGCAAAAGGTGGGCCAAATAATAATTATTTCTTTATTATTTGCATTCTCCATAAAAAAGGGGCGTTAAGCCCCTTTTTGAAGTTTGAGAGTGAGTGTCAATAAATTAGCATGAACATTGGCATAGTTCATGCTTATAAATACTTGTTCATTGAATTGATGAACAGTTTGGATTAAAGCTCCTCCGCTTTGTTATCCAATCCGGTGTCCGTGTTAATACCCCATCAAACACGGACACCCATTTCCTAAACCTTAATACTTCCTTAAAACCTTACCCTAATAAGCTTAACGCTGCCTGTGGACGTTGGTTTGCTTGACTTAAGATTGTTTGGCTCGCCTGTTGTAAAATTTGCATTTTAGTTAAGCTTGCTGTTTCTTGGGCGAAATCTGTGTCTTTAATACGAGATTTTGCAGCTGATAAATTCTCTGAAATATTAGCTTGGTTACGAATAGTTGATTGGAATCGATTCTGAACCGCACCTAACTCAGCACGTTTTTTATCTACTACCGCAATCATTGCGTCCATACCCGCTAATACAGCTTGTGCATTCGCTTGTGAAGAAACACTAATCGAACCTGCTTGGAAAGTACCAGAGAACGTATAACTGTTAGCAACACCAGATACGGCACTCACGCCATCAGCAAGGGTTTGTAAAGATTTACCACCAATACCCTGCGCTATACCTGCAATACCTGATAGTGTAAAACCACCATTTGCTTGAAGGTCATTCGCCGTACCATCGACATTTTTCATGCTGAAGCCAATAGTCTGTACAGCATCTGATCCTACTTGGAAACTCGCTTCATAAGAACCATCTAGCAAGTTTTGACCACCGAAAGTGGTATCTTGCGCTACTCGGTTTACCTCTGCAGATAAAGACTGGATCTCTTCTTGTATTGCTAATCTGTCTTCATCTGTGTTTGAACCGTTTGATGCTTGTTGTGCTAACGTTCTAACACGCTGGAACATTGATGTTACTTCATCCATTGCGCCTTCAGCTGTTTGCGCTAAAGAAATACCATCGTTCGCATTTCGGTTACCTTGATTCAAACCGTTTATTTGAGAGGTCAAACGGTCTGATATTTGTAGACCTGCCGCGTCATCAGCTGCGCTGTTGATACGAAAGCCTGAAGATAAACGCTTAAATGATACGTCAAGCGAATTACCTGAATTATTTAACTGTCTTTGTGCGTTCAATGAACTTACGTTAGTATTTACATAAAGTGCCATGATATTTCTCCCAATGTAAACTTTTAGTTTACTCTCAAACTTATAACTTTAAGCCTTCAGTGCGTTCTGCATCTCCAGCTTGGTTACTTAAGTTATCGGAAGGCAAATAAAATCCTTTAGTATTTTTTTTAAAAAAAATATAATCCACTGATTAACAATCATAAAAAGTTTATTTCAGTTAAACGTGGAATATTAAGTTATTTTATGAAAAGTACTAACACTAAGATAAAAACCCCATATATTTCATATGGGTAAACTTAAAAAATGATAAAATAGAGAGTTAAGCTGGGCCGTAACCCAGCTTTCTAGGGGAAAACTTTTCTTTATAAGTATTCTAGTAATGAGAGATTCGTCAGGCGGCCAAAAGTTGCCTGTGAGGCTTGCAATGCAGTTTCATGCTTTGTTAATTCTGTAATGGCTTCAGCCATATCCAATTCAACCAATGTCGCCTTTGCTGATTTATTATTTATATCGAGGTCTGCATTCGCATTTACAATTCGTTCAGCGGTATTCAGTCTTCCCCCTAATCCAGACTGGGTTTGCGACACTAAATTTTTTGAATTCGTTAATCCAACTAAAGAGTCTGCCAACACTTGTTCGTAATCATCTTGGCTTAATGAAGAATCATTGAGCGCCGCTTCTAATTTGTTCAGTGTATTTAATGCATTCTCTTTTTTAGGTCGTTCTAAATCAAATGTCATGCTGGCTGCGCCGTTTGCCTTTACTTCCATACCTGCAATATTGGCACTACTTCCTGAATACGTACCAGATTGAATCGTACTACCACCTTGTAAAACATCATATGTTGTCGCTGAGGTAAAATTCACGGTGATTGTATTAGCCCCTGCAGGTGCACTCGGGCTCGCGTTGTATTGGGCTTTATGGAATACATCAAATTGCCCCTGCTCTTTTACATACACACTTGCAGTTGCAGGTAAAGTTGTCGTTCTGTCAATATCTAACCGTTTATGGGCACTTTCAAAAGCATCATACCCATTATCACTTGATTTTATCTCAACTCCTTCAGCAACTTTAATTTTGTGCTGACCTTGATCTCCGTTGTATTCATATTGACTCGTTGTACTGTTAAATGAATATGTTTGAGTATTATCTTGATATCCAGAAAATATATATCGACCATCTTCTGTTTTTGCGTTCATCAGATCGAGCACCGTTTCCTTAATTGAAGAGATCTCTTCAGAAATACCTGCTCGGTCTTCACTCGATAAAGCACCATTACCTGCTTGTACTGTTAGGACATGGGCTCTCGTTAAAGAGTCTTTAATATTATCCAACACACTTTCTTGCGTTTTTAAACGGCTATTCAGCATCGTTAAGCTTTTAGTATATTGCTCATTGGTTTGAATTCTATCGGTATAGAGTAAAGCTCTCGCTGTCGCAGACGGATCATCCGATGCTGTCAATACTCTCTTTTGCGTATTCACTTGCTGCTGCGCTTTGTTTACTTCTTGCTGATTGTTCAAAATCGAGTTTAAATTCGTTTTGTGCATTAAGTTATTTGATAAACGCATAATTACCTCGTTGCACTTAATAATGTATCGAAAATAGTTCGAGCGGTTGAAATTATCTGCGCTGAAGCAGAATACGACTGTTGAAAACGTAATAAATTAGCCGCCTCTTCATCTAAATTAACGCCTGACATAGATTCAAACCACGCTTCTGATTGCGCAGCTAATGCTTCAAATGCTGCGCCATTTGTTTTTGCTTGATTTGCAACAACTCCGACATCTGTCACTAACCCAGCATATGCTTCATTAAATGTTTGTAAATTATCAGCTGTGGACGTTGTGATAACATTTTCGCGGACCAATTCACTCGCCTGTAATTTACTGAGCTCTAATCCATTTCGGTTATCGTCAAATCCACCCGTATTAAACTCTACGGTAAAGCTATCACCTTCTTGCGTAGTCCCTTCAATGTTAAAATCAAACCCATAGGTATTAAATGGCGCACCAGCCGTCGATAAGATATTCTCCGCAGGCGGAGGAGCCAAAAATGTAACGGTACCACTACCATCAGTAACAGTGTATTGATTGGCCACCGCTGTTTTTTGCAATGTAATAGTTCCGTTAGTCAAACTTGGTGGTGGACCGGCCGTAAAATTACTTCCAGTACCAGTACTTGACACAGAGCCTACAGAAATATTGCCATTGCCAATATTATCTGTTGCTGTTTTTGTTCTAATGGGGGAGGCTAGTGCCAATTTTTCGGGTCTATCTGTTGCCAGCTCAATATTACCCGCTGCATTTGCATTGAGCTTAATCAAATGACTGTCCCCAATTGCACCAGTACCGGTTATCGCCACCTCTAAACCAAATGTATCGGGGGGGGTCGCTGGCCCTGTAAAAACAATGTTACCAGCCGTAATGGTTCCAGTTGATGGGGTACCAATGACGTTTCCTTTGCTATCAACAGCAGCCACTTCTACAGTTGTTAATCCCGTATAAGTAACCTTAAAATCTGTAGCAGGAATTTCATTGCCTTTTCCTGCTTCTAATGTTGCGGTAACAGCGGCGGTACTTGCAGCCGCATTCGTGCTGTATGCAAAACCTGTAACCGAAGGAATAGTAAACAAATCCCCACCTAAGTTACCATCTAAGTCCATCCCTTTCTTGTTTTGCTCATTAAATGCATCTGCCAATGCTATTCCAATTTGACCAAGTTGGTTCTGGGCTGGGTGTAATATTTCATCTCTAAATGCAAGTAACCCCCCTATTTTACCTTTTAACGTACTTGAGTTGACTTCTAGTGCAACAGCTTGCCCATCTCTCACGTCCAGTTTTAAATCTCGTACATTCGGATCAGGGTCTCCTGCCAATGAAAACGCATTAAAGGTACCATTTTCCATGACTAACGCTTGGCCTGAGCCTAAAAATACTAACTTTTCACCATTGGGACCATCTAATGTCTCTAAATCTACCAGCTCAGCCAAATCACTAATCGCTTGATCTCGTTCATTTAATACTGAACTCGACGCTTTCGTACCTGTTGGAGTATTTAACGATGCAACTTGTGCATTTAAATCGCTGACCTTCTGTATTAGGTTGTTCGCTTCATTTGCAAACAAGTCAAGCTGTTGATTAACAATATTACCTTGATCAAATACAATGCCAGACAACCTATCCATTTGCTCGGTCAAGTTCTCTGCATCGGTTAAAAATAAACCGCGGGTTACTCTTGAAGATGGTTGATTCATTGCTTCTTGTAAATTATTAAACAGAGAATTAATACTCTTATTTAAGCTATTTGAGTCTTCGGCAAACAATGTATCGACACGAGAGGCCTCTGTGACAAATTGCTCATAATAGGTTTTATTTGAAATATCTCTGTTTAATTGTTTTTGAGCAAACTCATTTAATAAGCGAACAGTTTCACCACGACCAACCTGATTTCCAATCATCGTAGTATGTTCCGTTCGTTCACGGATATACCCTTTGGTATTCAGATTTGAAATATTCTTACTCGTGGTCTGCAGCAATTCTGTACTCGCTCTAATACCACTGGTTCCAATATTCATTAAATTGAACGACATCTTAATTTACTCCCTTTCGAACCAACGATGTAAGCATGTCTTTTAAATCGCTACGTTGAAGTACGTTCTTTATTTTTGCTGCATATTGCGGATCAGTTGCATAACCGGCATCTTGTAAGGCTGATAAATATTGCTCGGGTTGCGCTACTTTTTTTAATGCGTCTTGATAACGAGGGTTTCCTTGTAAGAAATCCACGTAATCATTCATGCTGTCTTTTATTGTGTCGTATGCACGAAAACTCGCTTGCTTTTTCACCGGTAATCCATCTTCAAATTCCAATGTCAACTTTTTGGCACTTTGACCTTGCCACGCTTTGTCTGACTTAATATTAAATAAATTATTACTGCTCGAACCGTCTGCTTTAGCAATAATGTGTTTACCCCAACCAGTTTCCAATGCCGCTTGGGCTACCATTACAGCTGGATTAAGCCCTATTTTCTTAGCTGCTGTTTTTGCGTGTTCCCACATAGTTGATACGAAAGACTCAGGATCGTTAAATGATGCACTTTCGCTTGTAGTAGATGAGGTCGCGTTCACATGCGAAGGTTGCTTATCGAGTAACTCCCCTGCAGCACGTCTATCACTCTCAAAATCAGCACCTGTACGTAATACTGACGCCGGCGTATAACCCTGTGCATTGGGTGATAACTGCTGAACAATTAAGTCTGCCAGACCCAAACTACCTTTACTGGACAAATCCATTGATAATTGCTGATCATGCATTTCTTCAAAAAATTTAACGCCGCTAGAGTTAAAAGGGCTATTTTTATCTTCCATCGCCTCATTCGCTTTGCGCATACTTTTCATCAACATTTGGGTGAAAATTGATTCAAATTGTTGTGCCGCTTTTTTTAGCGCTTCATCAGAGGCGTTTGGATCGCCACCGCTTTTCAGTGCATCTTTTCTCAAGCTATTTAAATCGCTCAAATCAAAGAAATTCTGCTTTTCTAACGGATTTGTATTCATCGGCTTAATGACACTTAACTATTCATAACATCTATCAAGCAATATTCGAGCCAAAAAAAAGCCCTAATAAATTAGGGCTAACACATTGATTAATAATCAGCCTTTAAATGACAACTAATTGACCATTTATTGCACCGGCTTCTTTAAGTGCTTCTAGAATGGCCATTAAATCGCCAGGAGCTGCGCCTACTTCATTAATAGCGCGCACTAAATCATCTAGACTAATGCCTGGATCAAACACAAAAGCACGAGAATCGTCCGTATCTACGTCAATAATACTTTGCCTAGTGACAACGGTTTCCCCTTCCGCCAAAGGCTGAGGCTGATTGACATTTTGTTGTTCAGCAATTGTCACTGTCAAACCACCATGTGTAATTGCTGCTGGCTGTAATTTGACATTTTTACCTATCACTATGGTACCTGTGCGAGAGTTTACGATAATTTTTGCACTTGTATCTGCTGGTTTAAACTCCAGATTTTCTAGAGTCGATAAATAAGAAACTCGCTGAGACGGGTCTCTTGGTGCGATTACACGTACAGATGCCGCATCCATCGGTTTAGCACTATTAGGACCCACCAAATTATTGATTGTATCAGCCAGACGCTTAGCAGTTGTAAAATCAGGACTATTCAAATTAAAAGTGATAAAATCACCTTGTGTAAATGGGCTTTTAACTTCACGTTCAACAGTTCCTCCATTTGGCACTCGACCAACGGTGGGCGTATTAATGACCACCCTGCTGCCATCTAAGCCTTCGGCACCAAGACCACCAACAATCATACTTCCCTGAGCAATAGCATATACATTACCATCCACCCCTTTTAAAAAGGTTTGTAATAACGTACCTCCCCGTAAACTGCCCGCACTGCCAATTGAAGACACAGTTACATCAATCGTTTGACCGGGCTTAGTAAAAGGAGGCAAGTCAGCATGGACCGCAACCGCTGCAACATTCTTTATTTTTGGTTTCAAAGAAGACGGCAGAGTAATGCCAAAACCACTTAACATTGCTTTAAAGCTTTGTTCAGTAAAGCGGCTTGATTCACCCGTACCAGGCAAACCCACAACCAAGCCATAGCCTACTAATTGGTTAGAGCGAACGCCTTGCACCATACTTACATCCTTGACCCGTTCAGCCTTCGCTACTGGTACTAGCGTTATCAATAGTACAGATAAGAATAGATGACATAGTTTCATAATATTTGTGCCCTAAAATGGTAGCAACGTACTCATAAAGAATTGAGTTAACCAACCTGAACTTTGTGCTTCTTGGCCTTGCCCTTTTCCAGAATATTGAATACGAGCATTAGCAATCCGATTTGATTCTACCGTATTATCTGCAGCAACATCTGCTGCTCGAACGAGACCTTCAAGACGAATAAACTCTTCACCGGTGTTTAAAGTAAGCCACTTTTCCCCTCTAATGACTAAATTACCATTCGGTAGCACACGCATCACATTCACAGAGATATTACCAAATAGGCTATTTGATTGGTTTGCTTTACTGTCACCTTTAAAGGATGACTCTGAACCTAAACCAAATTGAATATTATCACCACCAATATTAACCGGAGTTCCATTAAAGCCTAATACCGGATCTAGTTTTAAGTCCGTTTCTTTATCTGTTTCACTGTTCGCTGCTTTAGATGCTTGCGTTGACTCTCTTAGTACAACAGTAATGATATCGCCTGTGCGTAGCGCTTTCTTATCTGCATATAAATCATTCGAACGATTTGGATTAAATAATGACCCAGTCGCAACGACTTGCTCTAAATCTTGTTCTGGATACATAGGCGCATAATAAGGGTCATCACGCACAACCTCACTATTTTGTGTCGACACGCAACCAGAAAGCAACATCAATGCCGCCACAATCATACATAAAGCACGCATACAACCTCCTAAAATTTATAACTGTTGATTGATATAACTCAGCATCTCATCCACTGAAGAAATCACTTTTGAGTTCATTTCATAGACTCGCTGGGTTTCAATTAAGTTGACCAACTCTTCAGTCACATTGACATTAGATGTCTCCAGTGCTCCTTGCACAATAGAACCCAACCCATCCGCACCAGGATTCCCTTGCACTGGTGCTCCACTCACAGCTGTTTCCGTATATAAATTCTGACCCATTGGCTCTAAACCAGATGGGTTAATAAAGTCACTTATAACTAATTGCCCAATAACCGTATTTTGTGCTTGCCCTGCGACTCTCACTGATACTTCGCCGTCTTGTGAAATTGTGATCGACTTAGCATCATCCGGCACATTCATTTCTGGTTGCACAGGGAAACCTGCACCTGAAGTAACCACTCTACCATTCTCATCGGTCGTAAATTGACCATTACGGCTATACCCAATGGTGCCATCTGGCATTTGAATTTCAAAAAAACCAGGACCTTGGATCATCCAATCTAAGGAGTTTTCAGTACTAAGCATATTACCTTGGGAGAAATTCTTTTGGTTTGCAACAACCTTGGCCCCTGCACCGAGCATTAGTCCTGAGGGTAACTCTGTATCTTGTGACGAACGACCACCAGGCTGATTAATATTTTGATAAAGTAAATCTTCAAAAATTGCTCTGCTCTTCTTGTAACCTACAGTACTAGCATTCGCGAGGTTATTCGAAATTACCGATATATCAGTTTGCTGGGCATCTAGGCCGGTTTTACTGATCCATAACGCTGGATTCATAACATATACCTCACTTCGTTAGACTATACGCAGCAGAGATACATGACGTTCGTCAATTTCTTCTGCTGTTTTCATTAGTTTCATTTGCATTTCAAACTGCCGCTGATGATTGATCATATCGACCATCTCATGCACAGGATTTACATTAGACATTTCTAAGGCACCGCTCATTACTTTTGCTGTGGGTGATACATCACAAAAACCACATAAACCATCATCTAGCGAGCCTTCTTTTGGCCTGAATAAACCATCATTTCCTTTTTCTAATTTGGTGTTATCTGCTTCAATGATCTTTAAACGATCTACCACTTCCAAAAAGTTTGCAGGTGCCCCCTGAGGGCGCACTTGAATCGACCCGTCATCGCTGAATGTCACCTTCTCTACCGGAATAGGTAAAATAATAGGACCACCTTCACCAACAACTTGACGCCCATGACTAGTTACCAGCGCTCCATCAGCAGTAATATTCAGCGTTCCAACTTTGGTATAAGCCTCTTTGCCACTTTTATCCATGACACTTATCCAAGACTTATCAGACACCGCGATATCTAGATCTCGCCCGGTTTCAACAATCGCGCCGCTGGTCATATTCGTACCAGGCCGCTCTTGCATCGCAAACACCCGAGTCGGTAACCCTTCACCAAATGCCTGCATGGAACGTGCTTGAGCAAAATCTGACTTAAACCCGGTCGTATTTGCATTGGCTAAATTATTTGCTTTAATAGCCACACCACGCAGGTTTTGTTTCGCACCAGACATAGCGATATAGAGCATTTTATCCATTGCATTGACCTAAAAATTCATCATACAAAGGATAAAGCAATTATAATGCCAACTAAAGTTTGACGGTCATATTTATAAATGAATGAATCGCTCATATACGGGAATAAATAAAAGGGAAGTGAAAAGGCCACATATGTGGCCTTTGAAGTTAATTGATTATCGAATTTGTAGGATATTTTGTTGTAATGTAGAGTTCACTTCTAAAGCACGGGAGTTCGCCTGGAAGTTTCTCTGCGCACTTATCAAATCAACAAGCTCATTCGTTAAGTTTACATTTGATTGCTCCAACGCCGAAGAATTAATTGATCCAAGTGTTCCGGAATTTGGCTCTCCCGCAATTGGCTCCCCCGAAGTTAGGCTCTTTTTCCAAGAGGTGCCTCCCACTTGTTGAAGTCCTTGAGAGTTAGAAAAGCGAACCATGGCAACTTGGCCTAAAAATGTTGAATCACCGTTACTATATGAGGCCACAATTTTTCCATCTGCACCAATATCAACTCCGGCTAAACGACCCACTGTTGCACCATCTTGCTCTAGTGCTTTCACTTCAAAGCGGCTCGCATATTGAGTCGGTAGTTTATTGGTGGTATTGGCTTCATCACGCCAATTCATACTCAATGGAGCTGGAAACGTAGCACCATTAGTTAACAATGTTGAAAGGCCTGTACCTGCACCACTTGGTAAAGGCAGTGCGCCAAACGTCCCACCAGCAACAACCGGTACCCCCGCACCAGCGACCCCTGCCGCAGAGTATGGGATCGTCGAACTCGGTAAACCTGTTGCATCGAATGTAAACCCTGCAATAGGATGTGGACCACCAGTCCCCGCTGTACCATCAGACGTAAAAGGTTGATTGTCTATGGTACCAAATACCTCCCAGTTATTTGCTGTGGCTGTTTTTCTGAAGTAAAGCTGTACCGTGTGAGGTTCACCTAACGAGTCATACACCGTTGTAGATGTTGAACTATTGAACGATGCACTGACTGCTGGGTCAAAAGCAATTGTGGGTTGCGCCGCTCTTGAATCAAGATTAAACGAAGAATACACATTTGTCGTCGCTCTCGGAGCTCCTGATGCATCTGGTATTTGCATTGCCGATGCAGTACTTAAGCTCACCGAGGTCGTTGCACCAGTACTTGGATCTACAGGGAAACCTTGTAAGAAGTTACCTTGCGCATCGGAGATAAAGTTATCCTTATTTAACTTAAATGCGCCAGCACGAGTATAACTATAATCCTGCGAGCCTAATTCAGAGCTCGTAGCAAAATAACCTTCGCCTGTGATTGCTAAATCTAGCGAATTGGCTGTAAATTGCAATGAACCTTGGTGAAATTGCTGAGCAACCATGGTCGTTTGTGCGCCATCACCATTTTTAGTTTTTCCTGAACTAAATACTGATGATGCATAAACATCAGCAAATTCAGCCCGAGACTCTTTAAAACCCGTGGTATTAACGTTCGCGATGTTATTTGCGGTGGTGTCCAGATCTTTTTGAGCAGCCGCTAAACCTGTTAATGCAATATTAAAACTCATACTCTTACCTCTTGTACGTAAGGCCTATTCTATAAACTTTGAATTAAGCGATTTCAGCGACGTCAGTAAGCCTTACTGCGCCCGCTTTTGTATTGATGATTATTCCGTTAGCGCCATTAACATTGACACTATCGATATTTTTAAAGGTTGCTGTCGGCAAGCTGGTGAATTCACCGTTAATGTTTGCTTCTGCCTTTATCTCATAATCCCCTTCGGGCATAGGTTCACCATCTCCATTCTTACCATCCCACTCGAACCGAATTGCACCTGCTTTTTGTTCCCCCA
This sequence comes from Pseudoalteromonas sp. MMG013, assembly GCF_018100885.1. NCBI lineage: Bacteria > Pseudomonadati > Pseudomonadota > Gammaproteobacteria > Alteromonadales > Pseudoalteromonadaceae > Pseudoalteromonas > Pseudoalteromonas sp. MMG013. The sequence goes on from NZ_JAGJEE010000007.1 coordinate 211,073, forward strand.
TATCAATAGAACGTACTAACTGGTTTGATTCATCATAAATATTTACGACCAATTTTTCCGTTGGCTTCGCTGAAACGATAGAGCCTCGTGCTGAACCGCTAGCACTTAACTCCAAAGTATCCGATTCAAGTAGCGCTTTCTTACCAACCAAAGTTGATGCTTGTAACGCAGAGTTGGATGTCATTGAGGCAGACAAAGACTCAAATTTTGTATTCAAATTTGAAATACCTTCCGCCATTGTAAAGCTCGTCATTTGTGCGATCATTTGGTCATTATCAGCAGGTTTACTCGGATCTTGATAAGATAACTGCTGGGTAAGCAAGGCAAAGAAATCCTCTTGCTTTAACGTATCATCTTTTTCTACTGGCTTTTGTTTATCTGGCCACCGTAACGAATCAATATGACTGGACGTTTGACTTACTTCGCTATTCATTGGCTAGTGCCCCCGTTAACGCTGGCCAAGTAACAGAGTTTTACTCAGCATTTGTTTTGCTGCATCTGCCACCTGAACATTTGTTTGATACGAACGTGAAGCGGAAATCATATTTGTCATCTCCTCAACTACATTCACATTTGGTTTATAGATATACCCATCTTTGTCGGCACTTGGATGATTGGGACTATATTCAACCTGAAGTGGTTTATCACTTTCAACGATCCCCAATACCTTAACTCCCACTGATGCCCCTGCTGAGTTTGCATTTTGTAATTCATTTGCTTTAGTAAGTTCAGCTGCAAATACAGGGTGCCTTGCTCGATACACCTCATTTTGGCTTGAACTAATACTATTTGCGTTAGATATATTACTCGCAGTGGTATTTAGGCGTATGTTTTGCGCACTCATTCCTGAACCCGCTATGTCAAATACATTATATAAACTCATAATTAAGCTCCTTGACCGCCTAGGGCTTTTTTCAACCCTTTAAATTTACCAGTGAGAAATTGCAAACTTGCTTGATACTCTAATGCATTCTGTACATACAAGTTTCGTTCCACTTGTATGTCAACTGAATTACCATCGCCCGTATCTGTTTGATTTGGATTACGAAATAGCTCTACACCACTGTTTAATTTAGTACCACCGGAGAGATGTTTGTCATTGGTGCGCAGCATTGTATTGCCACTTTGCTGGTTAGATTTTGCCGCTTTAAATGCTCGTGCAAAATCAATATCTTTTGCTTTGTATCCAGGGGTATCCGCATTAGCAATGTTACTTGCTAATATTTCTGCTCGCTGAGAACGGATAGCTATTGTCTGGGGGTGAACACCTAAGGCTTTATCAAAACTAATCGCCATAACGTAACTCCAAAAATTTGACTATATGGAGTTAAAGCAATTCTTAGGCCAAAATAAAAAAGGCGGTAAAAACCGCCTTAAATCATTGTTTTTTCTGGTATATAATTCCAGGGTTACAACGGATCATATCAAACTCATCACTCAAGCCCGCCATTGATTCCGATGCACCAAGAAACAAATACCCTTTGGGATTTAGAGCTTGGGCAAATTGAGCTATGATTTTTGCTTTCACTTCTGGGGAAAAGTAAATCAGCACATTACGGCAAAATATAACATCAAACTTACCCATCAAAGCATACGAGTCAAGTAAGTTTAGATGTCTAAAATTGACCATTTTCTTCACAGGCTCTACCACCTGTGCCATGCCGTTACCACTGTCTTTAAAAAACTTTTGCCGACGTTCGGATGATAACCCTCGAGCAAGAGCCAGTGCATCATATTCAGCATGTTTGCACATATCAAGCATGGTGTTTGAAATATCAGTACCTACAACCTGTACACCCATTTTCAAAGCGCCAGGGCTTTTAGATTGATATTCACTTGCTGACATACCTATTGAATACGGCTCTTGTCCTGACGAGCTCGCTGCTGACCATATTTTCACCGACCGTCGTAATTCACTAAATTCTGGGAAAATCTTAGTTTTAAGAAGTTCGAATGGGTAAGAATCTCTAAACCACAACGTCTCGTTTGTTGTCATTGCATCAACAACGGCGGCACGCAATTGCCGCTCATGTGGGCTCAATGTTTTTGCAACCAACTCCGACAATGACTGAACACTAAAACGTACCATGAGTGGTGCTAAGCGACTCTTTACCAAATACAGCTTGTTATCGCCAAGCACAATACCACATTGCTGCTCTAAAAAGGTTCTAAATTGATCGTACTCGTTTTGCTGAAGATGCTTATTTTCCAAAGTATTACCGCCATTCATTAATCACAGTGAACCCATTTTTTAACCGCAGTCGCCAATTCATCCGGGTTAAACTTCGCGATAAAATCATCAGCACCCACTTTCTCTATCATGGCCTGATTAAATACACCGCTCAAAGAAGTATGTAAGATAACATGTAAAGGCGCCAACTTAGGGTCCGCTTTTATTTCCGCGGTTAACGTATATCCATCCATTTCAGGCATTTCCACATCTGAAATCAATAATCCAACCCTTTCCGTTATGTCATTTTGACAATCATCTTTAGCAATTTCTCGCAGCCTAATTAATGCTTCTTTACCATTCTTAGCTAATTCAGTTTGAACGCCCAATGGTTCAAGTGCACGTTTAACCTGATTCCTAGCTACCGCAGAGTCATCAGCAATAAATACGATACGCTCGCCAAGGTCTTTCTGCATCTCGCCATCTGATACAATATCTTGGCTCACTTCGGTATTCACCGGACAAATTTCATTGAGTATTTTCTCAACATCGAGTATTTCTACAAGCTCATTTTCTATTTCAGTTACCGCTGTCAAATATGAATATCTACCGGCCCCTGAAGGTGGCGGCATTATTTTTTCCCAGTTCATATTTACAATACGTTCAACTGCGCCAACTAAGAAGCCTTGAACAGAGCGGTTGTACTCAGCAATAATTATAAAACAATTCGCTATGTCTTCGATCGGTGGACCACCAACCGCTAGCGACATATCTATCACAGAGATAGTCTGTCCGCGAATATGTGCTACACCTCTTACATAAGAGTTAGACTTGGGCATGTTAGTAAGTGGAGGACACTGCAGTACCTCCCGTACCTTAAATACGTTTATGCCAAAACGTTGACGCCCCTTCAACCTGAACAGCAATAATTCTAGGCGGTTTTGCCCTACCAACTGTGTTCGTTGGTTGACCGAGTCTAAAATACCAGCCATTTCAATCTCCTACATATAAAACTGCTTGCCGGAACGATATTTGCTTACACTACTAAGGATAAGATTTACCTTGAAGAGGTGTCACAATTAACGCAAAATCTTTATACCTTGTTTCCCCTGATAAGCATAGTCGAAACATCATGAGTTTGTTAAAAAAAACCAAAACCTGCGGGTTTTTTTGCGCGATGGTCTATATTCTAGCCAGTTACCAAGTATCTGCGAACGACTATAGCACTAAAGAACTAGAAGAATTAGCACAAAATTTTGTTGCGTCACAAACAATAACTAAAGCCGATGTAAAAACCAAATTTTCAACACTGCCATTAGATACTCGGATCCCGTCAAAATTCTGTGTGCAAGAATTGCAATTAAGTACCGCAGCTAAACCTCCTTTTAATCGTCAAGTTACTGTTCAAATCCGTTGTACCCAAGCGCCAACATGGACCCAATATGTTCACGTGCGGATCAATGAAATGTACCCTATTATTGTCAGCACCCAACTGATATCTAAAGGAGAGTTGCTCACAAAAGGACACTTAAAAATTGAATACAAGCCAAAACAATTCGTTCGAGCAGCGTATATTGAAGATTTATCTCTACTCATTGGAAGTAAAAGTAAACGAACTTTGCGAGAAGGTATGCCCATCGGGGCGCACCAAGTATGTATGGTTTGTAAAGGAGATATGGTTACTATTTTCGCGAAAACGCGTACTTTGACAATAAAAACTTCAGGTGTAGCACTACAAGATGGTAATCTTGGAGAGCAGATTCGCGTTAAAAATCAGAAGTCTGGAAAAACAGTTTCTGCTAGAGTAAAAGATGTTGAATCTGTAGAGGTTAATATCTAAAAAATTTGCTAAAGTTAAAGGTATATTAGTCGATAACCTAAACATGGTGTTTAGTAACCTTGGGTCAATAAATTATGGTTAATAATATTAAAGGTCAGGCACAGCCAAATAGTGTGCTCAATAATGTTAAGCAACAAAAAGCTGAATTGCAAAAAAATGAGGCTCAAAATGTCGCATCGAATATTAAAACGCCGCAAAAAGCAGCAACTGATTCTGTAAGTTTAACACCACAGGCACAACAATTGAAAAGCATGCAAGATAAAGCGCAAGACGCTCCTGCATTCGATAGTAAGAAAGTGGAAGAACTTAAGAAAGCCATCAGTGAGGGCAAATATCAAATTGATGCACAAAAGCTGGCAAAAAATATAGCGGCATTTGAGTTCGATATGTATGGCTGATCACCTTAAACTATGTACGCATAAACTCGAAGTTCAAATCTCAAATCTAACCACTTTGACCCAGTTGTTAGACTCAGAGCTTGATATTTTGGCATCCAAAACGGGTGATGGCCTCAAAGATGCTGCACGTGAAAAACTAATACTCCTCACTGCAATCCAGAAACTTGATAAAGAGCTATCTACCTTTCCTTCAGAGGTTTACCTAGAAGATCCAATAACAGAGTTAACCGGAAAAATTCAAACACTATTGATAGAGTGTAAAAATAAGAATGATGTGAATGCAAAAGCTGCGCATCATGCGCAACTAAGTGTACGACAACTAAAAGAAATTTTGATTGGTACTCCAGGCTCAATCACCTATGGCCAAGATGGCAGTGTTATTGCTGGAAATAGTGAATTAGTGAAAGATATTAAGGCATAGTTAATTTAATTACGCCTTTGTCTATTTTTGAGCCAAGTCAAGTTCAATACCATTTACACTTTATTAGTAGTAAGTAACTCTTTTCACTTTCCTTGGTTTAACTTGTGTAATATATAAGTCATGCACGCGCTTCATGTCTAGCTCAAGTTCCGTTGCATAGGTATCCCCAACGGCATAAGACTTGACCACTCGAGCTCCTCTAATCACACCTTTGACCTGGCTCTTTAGTCCATCGTTTTGTGCAATTGCTCCTTTAACTGTCATTTCTGAAGACAAGTTCTGTCCATATACCTGCTCTGTAAGCTCTCGGTAAGCTTCCAATTTGGACACCTTAAGCGCCATCAGCATTTTTTGTGCGTCATTCATACCTGGCTGTGCGCTGAGCGGCGCATAACCGATTGCTTTAATGACTGGATAACTATCTGGCTCGACATAACTATATTCAATATGCTTATCGAACATCGAACTACACCCAGCTAACCAAAATAGTATCACTATCAAAATAATCGATTTTGAGTTCACTATCGAATAAGAAGGTATTTTCATTATTAATTGCCTCTAGAACTTAGTTACTAATTCTTAATGCACATTTCTTGCCAATAAATATGGCATATCTATTGCTGTATTAATTTATAAGCGTTCTAGTGGAGATCAATCATGAATCAGTTAACCCTTTTTTTGAGTATATTATTGTATAGTATGGCGGCAAAAGCTGAGTGGTACGAAGTAACAGGCTATGCAAATATATTAGATAGCAACGTTGCCGATGCTCGAAAAAGCGCAGTTCAAGATGCGATTACACAAGCATTAATTTTTTCCGGCGCAACAGTATCCAGCGTACAAACGGTTGCTGATGGCTTGCTAAGCCAAGATCAATTGAAAGTCAAAGCACATGCAGAAATACAACAAGCCACTTTGATCAGTGAAGAACAAAATAATAACGATTACATGGTGACTTTACATTTAGATATATATGCAACCCAAGAGCATTGCACCCATCAACAATTTAATAAGCAAGTTACCGTCACCCAGAGCCAACTTATACAACCACATCAAGCTCGTCTTGGTCAAATATTTGACATCGCAAAAGCAAGCTCCCAAAGACTGTATAACACAATGATGGAACGTGCTACAGCAATTAAGGCTGTGCCATATATCAACAGCGCTATAAATGTTCGCCCTTTTTTCTCTCAAAGGTTTGACTACGACCCAGCACTTATCGAAACCTTAAGTAACAATAGCAACAGTCAATATGTACTATTTAGTCAAATCACCGATATTGCGCAAGGTAAAAAGCTAAACAATGACTATGCGTTTTGGGAAGATGACCAATATGTACGTAGCTTTAAGGTAGATTTTGCGCTTTATGACGCGATGACCCGAGACAGACTATGGCAAAAACACTACGCTGTTCAGGGGATCTGGCCATTCGAAAAAACAACTCTTATTGATGTATATAGTGATGAATTCTGGCAATCAAATTACGGTGACCAAATACAAAGCATTTTTAATAAGGTTTCCCAAGACTTGAATAGCGCGATTGGCTGTATGCCAACTAAAGGGAAAATACTACATATTGATGGTGAACGTTTAGCTATCAATTTAGGTCGAGTTCATGGCATTAAGCCAGGGCAAACTCTTGCTATTATGCAAAAAAACAATTTCACAACCCAACAAGGGATGATACTCAATAACCACAGACAAACAATAGATCAGTTGAAGGTGCTTCAGGTTAACGATCAAACAGCAATTACGACTAACGTAAATATGAGACCACTAAGTAATATCCAGCTGAACGACATTGTCAAAGTGATTATCAAAGAAGATGACACCTTTTCCCTCAACTAGTCTAAACTCTGAATGTTAAATGCTTATCAAAAAAACAGATTGCATTAATTCATTCAATCTATTTTACTGAGAAGTAAGATGTTGCCATACTGACAGCATCAAATTTAAGGAGCGTACTATGTTAGAGAATATCGAAGGCAAAAAAATACCACAGGTCACTTTTTCAACTCGTAACAATGAACAATGGCAAAAGATCACGAGCGAAGAAATTTTTAAAAATAAAACCGTGGTCGTTTTTTCGCTTCCGGGAGCTTTCACTCCTACTTGCTCATCTACACATTTGCCACGTTACAATGAACTTGCCAGTACCTTCGCTAAAAATGGCGTTGATGAAATAGTATGCCTATCTGTCAATGATACATTTGTTATGAATGCATGGGCACAACACCAAGAAGCGGATAAAATTCGCTTACTTCCCGATGGAAACGGTGAGTTTACAGATGGAATGGGTATGCTTGTTGACAAGAATGACTTAGGCTTTGGTAAACGAAGCTGGCGTTATTCCATGCTTGTCAAAGATGGTGTAATTGAAAAAATGTTTATTGAACCAGATGTACCTGGCGACCCATTCGAGGTCTCTGATGCTGACACTATGTTGGATTACATAAATCCGAGTCAAATTAAGCCCCAAGCTATTAGTCTATTTACTAAGCCTGGCTGTCCTTTTTGCGAAAAAGCGAAACGTTTGCTAAAAGAACATGACTTTAATTTTGAAGAGATCACTCTTGGCAAAGGCATAACCTCTACCAGCCTCAAAGCAATGAGTGGCAGAGATACCGTTCCTCAAGTGTTCATTGCTGGCGAACACATTGGTGGGTCTGATGATTTAGAATTATATTTAAAGAAATAACATACTGGCGTCCCCGGCAAGAATCGAACTTGCATCTAAAACTTAGGAGGTTCTTGTTTTATCCATTAAACTACGGGGACTCCTAAAACATCTTAAGTATAACAATTTCCAATTAAAATTGAATATCTTACCGTAAGATTTTGATAGAACATTAGGGGCTGTTGATCTTTGCTGTTCTATTTTTGTTCTCTTTGAGCATGCTTTTATCGCGGCGCTTAATATGTGGCCTAGTAATCTAAGCGAATATTAAGCAACAAAGAGACAGGGAGTACTCAAAAGAACCGGTAGGCAGTGCTTGATTGGCTTTTCTACTATGTTATCGGCAGACTCACATGGAATAACCATGCTACGCAGCCTCCACCCTGTATTAAATTCAGTCAAACTGCTGCAAAAATGAACCTAAAAGATCAACAGCCCCTAGTATATCCCATAATTTCATTTCAATTTTTATGACGAACACATGTTATTCTGCTGTAAAATATCCAGCAGCATCTCAGCGTCTGAAAAGCCAACTAAGTGGGTAACAACCTGCCATTTTGAGTCAATCACAATAACGCGGGGAACAGATAAATTAGGCAATGCAGCAACCAGCCCCTGAGGGGCTACGATCGCAGGAAGTGTGTTAGACATACGTCGCAAAGTTTGTTTGTAGCCTACCTTATTCCCATTAATTCCTACCATAACAGGGTTAAGCTCTCGACAAATCACCGCAAGTTCGGTTAA
>NZ_JAGJEE010000070.1:0-1886 GCF_018100885.1 Pseudoalteromonas sp. MMG013
CTCGGTTGCGGCAAATAAACTGGTGGGTAACCAAGCCAGTTTCCGTTGGGGCAATGTGGCAGCGTCGGCGCTATCAGCATACGCGGGTTCAGAGCTTGGTATAGGTAACTCGGATAGCTTGTCAGGGGGAGTGACAGCAGGTAGTATTGCGCTCGATACGTTTAGCGGGGTGGCAAACAGTGCGCTCAGTTATGGTGCGGATAAATTATTTGGTAATCAAGCGAGTTGGAACTTTGGTAATGTTGCAGTAGATGCGTTTGGCAATGCGTTGGGGAACTCGATTGTGAGTGGGTTAAGCAGTGCACCAAAATCGAATAATAAACAAAGTGATTCTGAATTTATTAAAGATGTCGAGAGCTTCTTAGGCAAGAGCGATTCGTTCATCGGAAATATTGATAATATGCTTGGTTCTAACCAAAATGGTATCTATGATGCAGAAGGCAACTTCATTCCTTCGGATGAGTTGTATGTATCAAATGACCCTATTGATGACTTCACGAAATATGGAACTGAAGGTAAAGAAGCTTACGCAGCACGTAAGTTGGCTGAAGCGAATGAAAAAAGAGGTTTTTGGGACGCCATTCATCATAATGATAGACCTGCGTCAGTAGAGACTGAATTTGGGTTTTCATTAAGAGGTAAGTTGCCATACTTTGGAAAGTTCGATATAGGATTTGCCGCAGCGTTCGCGTTTGATAATAAAGGCAACGTTGCCTTTCAGCCTTTAGCTAATGAATATGGTGGAGGTTTAGGTGGCTCTGATTGGTCAGGAGGCCTGAACCTAAGTGTATTAGCTGGTGAAGGTCTTCACGCGCAAGATATAGTTTATGGTGAAATGATAACAGGTGGTCCTAGTATAGATTTAATTTCCTTTAACAAAGCTCGGCTTTTAGGAAAGCAGTTACCAGATGTAGGGTTAGCATTTGATTATGAGATAGGCGCTGCACTTACTGGCAATGGTCCAATGGGAGTTAGAGGGTTTGAATTTGGCTTAGATATGGCTCACGGTGGTACTAAGCTTGGTTCTGATATAACTTATCAGAACAGTCCTACGCGATCGTATCAAAGTAATTGGGGAGTTGTTGGCCAGTTGTTTTGGGCCTATCAAAATGTTGGAATCAAAACGATTAACAAATTTATGTATAAGGGAATGGATGTAAGCTTTGAACATTTAGCTAAGCCGCATGAATCAGAAGTTTCATTTCCAAACTTGGAAAATAATTAATAAATAGGAGTAATGGGAGCTGTAGATGAATGCAACTCCCTTTTCAAAATGATTTACGAGTTTTCAAAGATTTTCGAATTTTTATATATATCATTTCAAATAATGAGCGCCTTTTTATTTCTGGGTGTTTTTACATATATCCCCCTTAAATTTTTTTCTGGAAAATATAAGTTTTTTTTATTGCTGCCGTTAGCTTATTTTAGTTTTGCAATATATGAATTGCAGAAAGGTATAGATCAAGTTAACGCCTATCAGAATATGGTCGAAAACAATAGAGTAAGTATTGTTAAAGGACGCTTGATTGCGACTTATCAGCAAGATAATCACAACTATTATAAGCCTCCTATAAACGCTGTTGCTTTAGCTGAAATACTCGAATTTGAAGGATTTAAGCTTGAGAGTATTAGACCTATAAATCATATTGCTGAGTTTGGCTGCTTTAATGGTTCACTTAAAAGTGAGCTAGCGCCTTACATAGGTGAAGAGGCTGAAATAGCTTATGTAGACAAGCAGTACGAAAATGCAACATTACCAACGCTATGTATTTTAAAAATAGAAGTAAAAAAGTAAAAAACAATAAAAGGACAGGCATAAAATTAAAAGGAACAGCCAATCAAATTCGGCTAGCTACTTAAGCTAGCCGATGCCTTTGGGAATGCGC
>NZ_JAGJEE010000071.1:0-1877 GCF_018100885.1 Pseudoalteromonas sp. MMG013
AATAGGCCGCAGGGCATACAGCAAACGACTTGGATGTATCGAACCCGTGTTCGGAAATATCACAATGAATAAAGGGATGAATAAACTGACCTTACGAGGACAAACGAAAGTGAACGCGCAATGGCAGCTGTATTGTCTGGTACATAATATAGAAAAGCTACAAAACAGGATACATTAAGAAGAGTAGAGCCATTTTAACCGAAATAAAGCCACAAAAGCCCGCTGTTAAGACCGATAAAGCCTCCCTCAAAGCACATAATGAAAATCAAATTGAAAAGCGACTAAACGATTGAATCAAAATAGGAACTCGGCTATGGTTGAGGCATCAATAAAAAACAAATTAAAACGAGTAATTCTACAGGCTCGTTAGGTGTTTCGTGAATGTATCAATAAATCACTGCCCAATCTGCGGTTTTAAAACAGATGAAAGTTATGCATCAGTTTTAGAATTACGCTGTTCATATGATATTTGTGATTGTTGCGGCTGTGAGTATGGATATGACGATGATCTCAAGTTTTATAATGATTGGGTAAAAGGCGGGTGTGTTTGGTTTGAGGCTAAAGTAAAACCACAAGGTTGGTCATTAGACGATCAAGTTAGAAATCAAATAAGACCTTGGCCACCTAAATAAACACCTAACAAGGGTTTTCAAGTCGGACTCGTAACAGTTTGCTCGGTTCCACTTCGTTCCACATTTTAGCAAACTATTACAAGCCGCTTAAAACGGCGTTATAAGCTCATGAGGTATTGATGAATATTGAAGGATACGAGAATCGTTTTGTAGCATTTTTAGATATATTAGGTTTTAAGGAATTAATCTACAAAATTGAATCTGAAGGAAAGGAAAGCTCAGATTTCAAAAGAGTGAGGTCGGTACTGAATTTTCTTCATGAAGAATCTATTGAGTCTAACGGTCAACATGACTTACCAATATATGAACATAAAGAAGATCACATTTTAGAAAAAGAGCTAGGCGATCCCCGTATAAGTTATATCTCTGACTGCATAATAATATCGGCTGAAAGTTCATTTGATGGTTTTAAATCTTTATGTAATAAATTAACCAAATTCTCTACTGATATTGCATGCGATGGAATATTTATGAGAGGCGCTGTTACCCATGGGAAAATTTATCATCATGGCCCTATGTTGTTTGGAAGTGCATATCAAAAGGCGTATGAGCTAGAATCAGAAAAAGCAAAACATCCTCGTATAATTATTGATGATATAGTTTTTGATGTTTTAGAAAGTAACTTGGGTAAATTTCCATTAAATGAGCATGCAATCACCAAAGTCGCAAACGACTTTAGCTATCTAGCTAATTTCCCACTGAACTATCATCCACAGTACACACCTTCATGGCTAGACTTTCTATTGAGAATAAAAAGTAGAATTCTTTACCATCTAAATGTTTTCGATTCTAGAGTTTCTGGTTTTGGTCAAGAGTTGAGAAACCTTGATAGATTCTGCTGTTGGAAAGAAGTTTACGGTTGGGAGTTATGCTTTGACGGTGGAAACGATAGCGTTTTAAAAAAATACGAATGGCTAAAAGATGAGTTCAATTCAACGTTAAAAAGATACTCTGAATTTTTATCTGTCTCTGAGGGTGATGAATATTGGGGAGGAGTGAAAGAGGGGATGAGGATTTTACCTATACACTGGAATGGAATAATTTGGGCACCAGAAAAAGAATTAGGCCGTATACGCTGAGCTTATAACAAGGTATTTAAACGGAACAAAAACAGTGGGTTACGTTTCGCTTCGCTACACATTTTAACCCACTATTTTAGTCCTCTTATTGAGGCGTTGAGGCTGTAGAATTACTCGTTTTAGGGACTTGCTCTACATTACTTAACTTGTTCGCTTTTTAACCTTT
>NZ_JAGJEE010000072.1:0-1872 GCF_018100885.1 Pseudoalteromonas sp. MMG013
CTATTTCTATCTAAAAAACGTGTTTTCAGCTAGCTCAGAACAACTTGCATCACCGGTTTGGCTGTCTGAACTGTTACTGCAAGTAATTATTTACAGTATTGTACTCATGGTGATCAGTTATATCGTGCTGGCTTTCATCAGCGATGATGAGCTTGAACAACCACTTGATGTGCGCGAAAAACAAATAAGCTTAGTTGGATATAAATACACCACGTATATATTACAAACAGGGATATGCATTGCAATCTTTCAATATCAAGCGCATGCGCAAGGGTTTGAATACAACATACCTTTTTTGCCATTACATATCATGGTTTGCGCCTTTTTATTGGCGGAAATAACCAACTACGCGACACAACTCTACAAAGGACGAACCGGAGCTATTTATGGCTAGTGGCGTTATTACCAATTCAATTCGAACTCTGCGCTTTTTAAATAATGAAATGACGCAAAAGCAACTGGCTCAGGAAATTGGCGTAACACGTCAAACCGTCATGGCGATTGAGGCCAATAAATACTCTCCATCGCTTGAAGTAGCATTTAAAATTGCGACGGTATTTAAGTTACCACTAGAAGAGGTATTTCAATATCAACACTCTAGTGACTAATGTTTTTGTAAGCTCTGAAACGGTTGTATGTGAAAATAATCATCTAGGCAGCTCAGCTGCTGTTATGAACACATGACTTTTCTCTCAATTGATTACCTCATTAGAGCATAAAATGTAGGAGATGAGATATTCGTTATTCATAATGCCATCAGTCGCTAGTTTTATTGATAATACATACTGAGTAGCTTTACCCACACAACTACCACTCATTCTCGTAGTTCAATTATTTGTTATTAGCGCTATTCGTTTGATGTTGGATGCTTACCACTTCCAAATAGCAAAAACATCATAACATACACAATGTACTATTAAGTGGCAGTCATGCATTGCTCAAAAATCTGCCTATTCATTCTCTGTACTTACCATATTTATCACGCACATAGTTTGTGATATATAAACAGTAATTAATACATTCATTGACATTATAAATTGATAGTTTTTTATTTATAACACTAAGCTATTAGAATTAGGAAAACCGAAATAAAGTAAAAATCAAATACATTATTTTAAACTAGCAATGGAATAAGTGCATTTATGTTTACTGTTGTTAACAACAATTCAAACCAAAATAAATTAATTTCATGATGCATTTTCCAGCAATCATGTTAAATTACTTCAGCCGCGATGATAGTGGCTTTTAATTAGAATTTTTTAAGGATAAAAATGAAAGCTAAAAATATACTTACTTTAATAACTTGCTCTTTTTTATTTAGTTCAGTTTTTTTAAATAAAGCAGCAGCCTCTCAAAAGGTAACTTATTATTCGAAAGAGTGTAATTATACAAACTCTGGAATAACACAAAAGAATGGAACTCTTTATTCTTTTTCGGCAGGTGAAACTCGATATACATCTTGGTTCAGCGCTCCAGAACAGGCAGTTTGCCCTGAGCCAAGATCCGTTATGGGCGAGTTTAAGAGCTTGATCTGGCCAGCGCCTGTTATATACGACCTAGTATATGTGCCACTTAGCTCAGTTAAATTACTTACTCGGGTTGTAACTGAATAGTTCTTTTAGCGCTATATAGCTGTTGCTTTTACAAACGGCTATATAGTGTAAAGTTTACAATGCTATATCCATATTTTATCAAAAACTCAAATAAACAACCTGCACTGCACATCTAAAATAAAAATAACATGACGTAATAAACATTGCATAAATATAAATATTCTTATCATTACTTTAAAAACAATACGATTCATTCTCTCTTTCATAGTATTACGATGCAAACAAAGAATTAGCGCTTATGAACTTTCTCCATGACAAC
>NZ_JAGJEE010000073.1:0-1852 GCF_018100885.1 Pseudoalteromonas sp. MMG013
AGTCGGGCTCAGGCTCAACAGTTCCCACAACATCACTTGCAGGCTCATCGGCCATGGCATCCATCGCAGCTTGTTCGTCGAATTCACCTAATGTGTCATCAAGTGCTTCATGATGCGCCTCTGCGCTAGCATCATCACTGATGTCATCACTCTCGGACTCTAACGCTTGCGCTAGATCTGGTTCGGGCTCAACAGATCCCGCAATGTCACCTTCTAACTCATCAGCTATGGTAACAGGTTCCTCGTCACGCGCTTCATCAAGCAAAGCGTCAAACTCAGAAGAGCTCAATTCTTCCGGTTCATCACCCATTGATTCTAACGCATCTTTTTCGTTAAACTCAGGAAGCGTTTCTATATCTGATAAGGAGGTATTATCGCTATCATACGGTTCTTCTATAGTATCGTGTTCCTCATCAGCAAATGACAAATCATGCGTATCATCATGCTCATCATCCAAATCGCCATCTAAAGAACTTTCAACTAAGTCATTTCCTTGTAAAGCTTCCGAAAGTGCTTGTTCGGTTTCACTTGAAACCAATCGAGTTTCCGCTGGTTCTGTGTCCAATGCCAACTCAGGGTAACTTTCCAACTCAATACTCGGTGTGACGGGGTCTGGCTCGAAAAATACTTCACTTTCTGATAAATCAACATCTTCTAATAACGGATCATCCCCTAAATCAACTTCCGTTTCATCGGCTAACTCATCATCCCAATCATTACGTTCCTGATCATCAAGCTCATTTAACAACTCATCGACGCTTTGCAACTCTTTTGGCTCAGCATTGCCAAACGCAGTCGGAATCTCTTCCTCCTCATTCAGCATCCCTTGTAAAAGATCTGCTTGCTCAGCTGATTCTTGAAGCGAAGCAGTATCAGCTTCTTCCAAAGATCCTAACTCATCAAGATCAAAATCACTCTCTGATAGTTCAATCCCATTACTTTCTGTTACCGCTTCAGACTGTAGTTCAATATCTATTTCATCTAAGAGGTCATCAGCAATATGGTCATTTGCTAAACTTGAACTTAATTCAGCATCCACATTGATATTAGATAACTCTTCTACACTTTGCGTATCAAGCTCGTCCTCAGCAACATCCAATAAACTATCTATATCTTCGATGTCCAACTCATCGCCAATAGCTTCATGGAAATCTTCACTACCTTCTTCAACCGATGCTAGATTTGATTCCAACTGCGTGGCAGATTCTTGCTCTGGATCCACTTCATCAACAAGCCCATCAATGTCATCTGCATCAAGCTCGTCATTTTCTTCTAGCAACTGCGTGGCAAGTTCTTGCTCTGGATCCACTTCATCAATAAGCCCATCGATATCATCTGTATCAAGCTCATCATTTTCTTCTTCTAGCAACTGCGTGACAGGTTCTTGCTCTGGCTCCACGTCATCAACAAGCCCATCAACATCATCTGTATCAAGCTCGTCATTTGCTTCTTCTAGCAACTGCGTAGCAGGTTCTTGCTCTGGCTCCACGTCATCAACAAGCCCATCGATATCATCTGTATCAAGCTCGTCATTTTCTTCTTCTAGCAACTGCGTAGCAGGTTCTTGCTCTGGCTCCACGTCATCAACAAGCCCATCGATATCATCTGTATCAAGCTCATCATTTTCTTCTTCTAGCAACTGCGTAGCAGGTTCTTGCTCTGGCTCCACGTCATCAATAAGCCCATCCATATCGTCTATATCAAACTCTTCGCTCGCCTCTTCTCCCAGTTCAGGTTCCGCAGGCGTTTCGTCTAATAACCCATCAATGTCGTCTATATCAAACTCGTCGCTCGCCTCTTCTACCCGTTCAGGTTCCGCAGGCGTTTCGTCTAATAGCCCATCAATGTCGTC
>NZ_JAGJEE010000074.1:0-1655 GCF_018100885.1 Pseudoalteromonas sp. MMG013
TAGCCTACTCACTTTCACATGGACAACCAACGCCATGCTTGCTTAGCCTGCTCCGTCCCCCCATCGCAATTATTCCAAGTACAGAAATATTAATCTGTTTCCCATCGACTACGCTCTTCAGCCTCGCCTTAGGGGTCGACTTACCCTACCCTGATTAACATGGGATAGGAACCCTTGGTCTTCCGGCGTGCGGGTTTTTCACCCGCATTATCGTTACTCATGTCAGCATTCGCACTTCTGATACGTCCAGCATACCTCCCGGTACACCTTCAACCGCTTACAGAACGCTCCCCTACCACTTGTCCTAAGACAAATCCGCAGCTTCGGTGATATGTTTAGCCCCGTTACATCTTCCGCGCAGGCCGACTCGACTAGTGAGCTATTACGCTTTCTTTAAAGGGTGGCTGCTTCTAAGCCAACCTCCTAGCTGTTTTAGCCTTCCCACATCGTTTCCCACTTAACATATACTTTGGGACCTTAGCTGGCGGTCTGGGTTGTTTCCCTCTTCACGATGGACGTTAGCACCCACCGTGTGTCTCCCGGATATTACTTTACGGTATTCGGAGTTTGCAAAGGGTTGGTAAGTCGGGATGACCCCCTAGCCTTAACAGTGCTCTACCCCCGTAAGTATTCGTCCGAGGCTCTACCTAAATAGATTTCGGGGAGAACCAGCTATCTCCCGGTTTGATTAGCCTTTCACTCCTAGCCACAGGTCATCCCCTAACTTTTCAACGTTAGTGGGTTCGGTCCTCCAGTTGATGTTACTCAACCTTCAACCTGCCCATGGCTAGATCACCGGGTTTCGGGTCTATACCCTGCAACTAAGCGCCCAGTTAAGACTCGCTTTCGCTACGGCTACCCTAATCGGTTAACCTCGCTACAGAATATAAGTCGCTGACCCATTATACAAAAGGTACGCAGTCACCTAACAAGTAGGCTCCTACTGCTTGTACGTATACGGTTTCAGGTTCTATTTCACTCCCCTCACAGGGGTTCTTTTCGCCTTTCCCTCACGGTACTGGTTCACTATCGGTCAGTTGGGAGTATTTAGCCTTAGATGATGGTCCACCTATATTCAGTCAAAGTTTCACGTGCTCCGACCTACTCGATTTCACTGCTTATAAATTTTTGTGTACGGGACTATCACCCTGTATCGTGGCACTTTCCAGAGCCTTCCACTAATTACAAAACAGCTTAAGGGCTGTTCCGATTTCGCTCGCCGCTACTTTCGGAATCTCGGTTGATTTCTTTTCCTACGGGTACTTAGATGTTTCAGTTCTCCGCGTTCGCCTCATATGGCTATGTATTCACCATATGATACCTGCAAGCAGGTGGGTTTCCCCATTCGGAAATCCTAGTCTCAAGCGCCTCTTACTGGCTCAACTAGGCTTATCGCAAGTTAGTACGTCCTTCATCGCCTCCAACTGCCAAGGCATCCACCGTATACGCTTAGTCACTTAACCATACAACCCAAAATAGTTTTAAGTTGTACTGTCAAAGACAGTTTAAACTTCGCCAGAAGTTAATATTGAATACTAAAGTAGATGCTAATTAATCATTGATTAATTGGCATTGTTTTACTTTTGAAAACTCTTTATAGATATAAATATCTATAAGAATTTATTTATCAGCTTTTCCAAATTTTTAAAGAGCAA
>NZ_JAGJEE010000075.1:0-1644 GCF_018100885.1 Pseudoalteromonas sp. MMG013
CAAAATCAGAATTCAATGAGCACGAAACACTTTCTAGTAAAGGGTTTCAACAAAACTTTTAATTGAAGAGTTTGATCATGGCTCAGATTGAACGCTGGCGGCAGGCCTAACACATGCAAGTCGAGCGGTAACAGAGATAGCTTGCTATCTGCTGACGAGCGGCGGACGGGTGAGTAATGCTTGGGAATATGCCTTTTGGTGGGGGACAACAGTTGGAAACGACTGCTAATACCGCATAACGTCTACGGACCAAAGTGGGGGACCTTCGGGCCTCACGCCAAGAGATTAGCCCAAGTGGGATTAGCTAGTTGGTGAGGTAATGGCTCACCAAGGCAACGATCCCTAGCTGGTTTGAGAGGATGATCAGCCACACTGGAACTGAGACACGGTCCAGACTCCTACGGGAGGCAGCAGTGGGGAATATTGCACAATGGGCGCAAGCCTGATGCAGCCATGCCGCGTGTGTGAAGAAGGCCTTCGGGTTGTAAAGCACTTTCAGTCAGGAGGAAAGGTTAGTAGTTAATAGCTGCTAGCTGTGACGTTACTGACAGAAGAAGCACCGGCTAACTCCGTGCCAGCAGCCGCGGTAATACGGAGGGTGCGAGCGTTAATCGGAATTACTGGGCGTAAAGCGTACGCAGGCGGTTTGTTAAGCGAGATGTGAAAGCCCCGGGCTCAACCTGGGAACTGCATTTCGAACTGGCAGACTAGAGTGTGATAGAGGGTGGTAGAATTTCAGGTGTAGCGGTGAAATGCGTAGAGATCTGAAGGAATACCGATGGCGAAGGCAGCCACCTGGGTCAACACTGACGCTCATGTACGAAAGCGTGGGGAGCAAACGGGATTAGATACCCCGGTAGTCCACGCCGTAAACGATGTCTACTAGAAGCTGGGGTCTTCGGACAACTTTTTCAAAGCTAACGCATTAAGTAGACCGCCTGGGGAGTACGGCCGCAAGGTTAAAACTCAAATGAATTGACGGGGGCCCGCACAAGCGGTGGAGCATGTGGTTTAATTCGATGCAACGCGAAGAACCTTACCTACACTTGACATACAGAGAACTTACCAGAGATGGTTTGGTGCCTTCGGGAACTCTGATACAGGTGCTGCATGGCTGTCGTCAGCTCGTGTTGTGAGATGTTGGGTTAAGTCCCGCAACGAGCGCAACCCCTATCCTTAGTTGCCAGCACATAATGGTGGGAACTCTAAGGAGACTGCCGGTGATAAACCGGAGGAAGGTGGGGACGACGTCAAGTCATCATGGCCCTTACGTGTAGGGCTACACACGTGCTACAATGGCGCATACAGAGTGCTGCGAGCCTGCGAAGGTTAGCGAATCACTTAAAGTGCGTCGTAGTCCGGATTGGAGTCTGCAACTCGACTCCATGAAGTCGGAATCGCTAGTAATCGCGGATCAGAATGCCGCGGTGAATACGTTCCCGGGCCTTGTACACACCGCCCGTCACACCATGGGAGTGGGTTGCTCCAGAAGTAGGTAGCTTAACCTTAGGGAGGGCGCTTACCACGGAGTGATTCATGACTGGGGTGAAGTCGTAACAAGGTAGCCCTAGGGGAACCTGGGGCTGGATCACCTCCTTATACGATTTAGAACTTATTTGTTCGTAGTGTCCACACAGATGATTG
>NZ_JAGJEE010000076.1:0-1641 GCF_018100885.1 Pseudoalteromonas sp. MMG013
ATTCTTGGTAGTTGGAACAATGACTTACAATCTTTCCCATTGGGAGAGTGTATTCAAGATTATATTGCTCATCGAGTACAGCAACAGCCTGATGCGGTGGCCATCATAGATGAGCATCGACAAATGAGTTACCAAGAACTGTATCAACGCGCTACCGCGCTTGGGGCGCAAATTCGCGCCCAAGGTGTGCAGCCAAACGAGTTGGTTGCCGTGGTCCTGCCAAGAGGCTGGCAGCAAGTGGTTGCGGTGCTTGGCGTGTTAATCGCGGGAGGCGCCTATTTACCAATCAATCCACATTTACCACTAGAGCGCCGTCGTCAGCTGCTTACTTTAGGGGAAGTGAAAGTCGCGATAGGGGAGGTGGTTCCCGATAGTGAACAGACGGTACATTGGTGTGATGTGCCAGAAGTATTCAGTGCCCCAACGTGCAGCTTGCAAAGCGTACAAACAGACACCGATCTGGCTTATGTTATCTTCACATCAGGTTCGACAGGGGTGCCTAAGGGGGTTGCGATAGAGCACAGGGCAGTACTCAATACGCTATTTGATATGAATAAACGCTTTTCGGTGACAGAGCAAGATGTGGTGCTGTGTTTATCAGAGTTGAACTTTGACCTATCGGTGTATGACATTTTTGGCGTACTCATGGCGGGAGGTCGTTTAGTTACACTGAGTGAGGACAACGCACGAGAGCCTGAGGCTTGGTTGGAAAAGCTGCGTACACATGGGGTAACGATTTGGAACTCAGTCCCAGCGTTAATGCAAATGTTAGTGGACTATATGGACGGCATGAGAGCGTCAGGGTTGGGCGCAGTGAGAATGGTATGGATGAGTGGAGATTGGATCCCCCCGACCTTACCATGCAGACTCCAAGCCAGACAACAGGACATATCAGTAGTCAGTCTGGGCGGGGCGACGGAAGTGTCAATTTGGTCCATTCATTATCCGATAGGAACGGTACCAGAGAGCTGGTCGAGTATTCCATATGGTAGAGCGTTGGCGAACCAGCATATGTATGTGTTAAACGAGGGGCTGGAAGCGGCTCCGCTGGGTGTTGCAGGAGAGCTTTACATAGGAGGAGTAGGAGTTGCACGGGAATACTGGCAAGATGAGCAAAGGAGCGAAGGCAGCTTTATCTTGCACCCAAGGACGGGGGAGCGATTATATAGAACAGGGGACAGAGGTCGCTGGACACAAGCGGGGCAAATCGAGTTTTTAGGCAGGATAGACACACAGGTAAAAATTCGTGGTATGCGTATCGAGCTAGGCGAGGTAGAAGCGGCGCTTAAGGACTGTGATGGCGTAGCCAAAGCCCTGGTGTTGGTGAACAAAAATGACCGAAATGGAGGGGAGCACCTAGAGGCTTACGTTGTAAAGTCAGAGGATAGGGAAGTAGATAAAGAAGCGCTGAAAAGATATTTGGTGGACAGGCTCCCGGATTATATGGTGCCAAAGTATTACACCTTCTTAGCGGAATTTCCTTTGACCTCCAATGGCAAAGTAGACAGAAAAGCTTTATTACTCAGTGGCGAGGGAGCAAGAGAGATCAAGGGGTACGAAGCACCAGAAAATGACACAGAACGTCAATTGGTCGCTATTTGGAAAGACGTTCTTGGAGTCGCTAATATTGGGGTGAATGAT
>NZ_JAGJEE010000077.1:0-1510 GCF_018100885.1 Pseudoalteromonas sp. MMG013
CCCGTCGGCTGGGTTGTTTCACTTAAGTTGCCGGTCAGTGCCGTTGCATATTCCGTGCGCGTTTCCACTTGACCAAAGGCATTGTAGCTTTGAGTCGTCAGGTACTTCCCTGCATCAACCGTTGCGACAGTTTGACCCAGCGCATTGTAATAGGTGTAACTGGTTAAGCTGCCGACAGCGAGCAACTGCGTTTTTTTAACGGCTTGGTTAAACGCGTTATAGGTAAATAAGGTGGTTTGATTGCCGATGGTCACCTGTGCCTTACGCCCAGCTGCATCATATTGGGTGTCAATTTGACGGTCTTTGTCCGCTGAGACTTGTAAATTAGCAGGGTTACTTGTTTTCAACTGCCCTTGACTGTCAACCATATCTGCCAAGGTCAGTGTGCGCGACGTATTCGGCTGCCATGTTGTTTCATCTGCATACTTTATTAAAGTCACCGCCTGACCTAAGGCATTAAAGCGGCGCTCTGTGACATTGCCATCCCCATCAATTTCAAAGCGCACATTGCCCGCATTGTCATATATTTTAAGTTGCGTCACACCGGCTTGTGTCGCGCTCACAGCACGACCGAGTGCATCATATTTTGTGATGGTTTCTGTGGCAGGCGCGTTGGTTGTTGCTGCTTGGCGCACCGATGTTTGTCGCCCTGCATTATCATAACCAAAGTCAGTGGTGGCTTTTGGTACACCACTGACCCAGGCATTATTCTTTTGTGCCCCCTCGGTGATTTGCGTGACATTCCCCAGACCATCATAGCTGAATGCTTTGGTGATGTTGATTGACGTCAGCTTGCTTAATTGACCATTGGCCCAATTAAAAATAGTTTGTGCTGGGCTGCGCTCAAAGGCTAAGCGCCCAGCAGCATCATAGTCATACGTCCAAGTGGCATCTTTTTGGTTGGTATAGCTGGTTTTTAATCCTGCAGTGTTATAAGTATATGACTCAGTGGTGCCATCGGCATGCTGTGTCCAAATGAGCTGCCCTGCGGCGTTATATTCTGCGCTACTCACTCGCGCATTCGTTAATACACTGCTGCCATAATGCCCCTGTAAATCCGCATAGCTGAGTGTATTGGCGGTGAGTTTGGCTTTCAGTGCCGCGTTATCATGCACTGACGCGCCATGAGCAAGGGTGCTATTTACATCACTGATTTCATTGTAGCGTTGCTCGCTCACATATCCGAGTGCATCTACAGTAAAGCGCAGGCGCCCTGCGTCATCATAAAATAGCTGGCTTTGTTGGTCTTGTGCTGAGCTGAGCAATTGCGCTTTGGCGGTGGTTTCGTTGGTAATGGCGCTGTAGTTCACCACGCTCGCATACGCGATGGTCTCAACTAACTGCCCTGCTGCATCATAACGACTTTCTTTCATGCTGGCGCTATTACCCGCTTGTAAAGTCAGGGTAAAACGGGCTTGGCCTTTGTCGTTATAGAGTGTTTTAACTTTACTGTCTGCCTCAGCAGGACCAAACTTAACCAAATCGCTGGCGGTTAACGTGCCGTCTTTTA
>NZ_JAGJEE010000078.1:0-1469 GCF_018100885.1 Pseudoalteromonas sp. MMG013
AGAACTTGAATTCGGGGTTGATGCTTGAAGCCAAATATCGAGAACTAACTCACTATCTTCTTATTTATATTGTCTGATCATCTTCGATTCATCCATCGTGAACTATAAAAATATTAAGTCACATTATGACGGCTCCAACGATCAAATAATTGAATATTTGCGACAACTTAGAGCTGACTTTGTCGCGAAAAAATCCCTATTTAGTGTTTATGCAGCACATTATTTATGCAGCATAATTGACACTATTTCATTGAAGAAAGTCATCGTGGCATCATCGAGTACTTCTTCACTGACATATCTATCTACCAATAAATCACCACTGTAAAGTTGATACCAACGCTTAATAACGTTATCAGCTGACCAATAAAGCACGGTTTGCTTATTTACTTTCACAATAAGAAATTTGTGCCTGTCCCATCTTATTCGCTGCCAAATTCGGCTAGCTAAAATAACTAGCCGAATTTGGTCGAGTGCCACTTTAAATTTTTATTTACGCGTTACTTCTTTTTTCTACTTTTAATATGCAAGGAATATCTAATGATTGATCTTTTCCATTGACTCTTGCTGTAGGCCCTTCTCCCTTAAGTAAAATGTAGTGTATTCTAAGTTCATCTCCTAGAGAGAAATATTTAGAATTTGTTATATTCTTACCCCAACAACCACTAGGTGAGTGACGAGTTGGACTAGGTCTAAATAACTCAACGTTTTCAATTGTAACTTTCTCACCTATCTCCGGGTCATAAGTAGTAATTATATCGGCCTTTGTTAATTCACCCTCTAAAACGGTTACGCTTATGCTTTCATTTAAAACTTCACTTCTCGCTAATACCTCTAAACGGCTATTAATAATTATTCCTAATAAAAATACTGCCATCAAAGTTAAGCCTGTTTTTGTTATTGACTTATTTTCATGTCTAACGTTAGTAAGGAAAAAGCAAACTATAACTAGTGTGAAAATTAACAAATATTCGTCCCCTACCACCCCCCCAACTTCATAAATTGGGTCCCAAACTAAGCTACCATTCACTACTTACTCCTTATGAAAAAAATTATTAAGTGCAAAAACGGTTTTACCAAATATACCTAAATTTACCGAGAAACTTGTTACATTAGGTGCATAACTCAATGAGTCAGTAACCAGCAGAGGCCCAGTACCATTAAATTTCATACCCGCAGAAACTCCAAAACGATACCCTTCTGTATCTGAGAACTTAGTATTGAATGAAGGTGCGCTTTCATGCAATTGCCCTGCTACCGCACCAGCATATATGGAAGCTGGCTTTTCTTTTGAGAGCATGAATTTTTTAAGGCCTGATGGTACACCTAATCTATCTATACCTGCTTCAAGCGGCTTACCTAAAACAGCATCAGCTAGTTCAATATCTATAGCTGTTGTATGTTGGTAACCTGTCACATGGTCTATTGCTGAAGAAGTAAATGCCTTTTCGGTCATTAATACGTTTGCGTTT
>NZ_JAGJEE010000079.1:0-1391 GCF_018100885.1 Pseudoalteromonas sp. MMG013
CTTAAACCACTTTGGCGTTGTATGGTTAAGCCTCACGGGTAATTAGTACTGGTTAGCTTAACATGTCACCATGCTTCCACACCCAGCCTATCAACGTTGTAGTCTCCAACGGCCCTTCAGAGAGCTTATAGCTCTAGTGAGAACTCATCTCGAGGCCTGCTTCGCGCTTAGATGCTTTCAGCGCTTATCAGTTCCGAACGTAGCTACCGGGCAATGCCATTGGCATGACAACCCGAACACCAGCGGTTCGTTCACTCCGGTCCTCTCGTACTAGGAGCAACCCCTCTCAATTCTCAAACGCCCACGGCAGATAGGGACCGAACTGTCTCACGACGTTCTAAACCCAGCTCGCGTACCACTTTAAATGGCGAACAGCCATACCCTTGGGACCGACTTCAGCCCCAGGATGTGATGAGCCGACATCGAGGTGCCAAACACCGCCGTCGATATGAACTCTTGGGCGGTATCAGCCTGTTATCCCCGGAGTACCTTTTATCCGTTGAGCGATGGCCCTTCCATTCAGAACCACCGGATCACTATGACCTACTTTCGTACCTGCTCGACGTGTCTGTCTCGCAGTTAAGCTGGCTTCTACCATTACACTAACCGTACGATGTCCGACCGTACTTAGCCAACCTTCGTGCTCCTCCGTTACTCTTTGGGAGGAGACCGCCCCAGTCAAACTACCCACCAGGCACTGTCCGCAATCCCGATCAGGGACCTACGTTAGAACATCAAAACTACAAGGGTGGTATTTCAAGGTTGACTCCACACAATCTAGCGACTGTGCTTCTAAGTCTCCCACCTATCCTACACATGTAGGTTCAATGTTCAGTGCCAAGCTGTAGTAAAGGTTCACGGGGTCTTTCCGTCTAGCCGCGGGTACACAGCATCTTCACTGCGATTTCAATTTCACTGAGTCTCGGGTGGAGACAGCGTGGCCATGGTTACACCATTCGTGCAGGTCGGAACTTACCCGACAAGGAATTTCGCTACCTTAGGACCGTTATAGTTACGGCCGCCGTTTACCGGGGCTTCGATCAAGAGCTTCGACCTAAGTCTAACCCCATCAATTAACCTTCCGGCACCGGGCAGGTGTCACACCGTATACGTCATCTTACGATTTTGCACAGTGCTGTGTTTTTAATAAACAGTCCCAGCCACCTGGTCACTGCGGCTCTCAATCGCTTAAGGAGTAAATCCCATCACAATCAAGAGCGTACCTTCTCCCGAAGTTACGGTACAATTTTGCCTAGTTCCTTCACCCGAGTTCTCTCAAGCGCCTTAGTATTCTCTACCTGACCACCTGTGTCGGTTTGGGGTACGATTCGAAATAATCTGAAGCTTAGAGGCTTTTCCTGGAAGTAGGGCATCAGCAACTTCACTACCGT